>JBGASS010000215.1:0-4957 GCA_044229555.1 Holophagaceae bacterium | reverse complement strand
CCCGCTACATGAACCGGCCCGTGGCCCTGGGCCGCGGCATCACCGAGGACGACACCCGCCGGCGCTCTCCCGTGGCGGTGGTGAGCGGCACCGTGGCCAACGCGCTGACCGGCGGCGCCGATCCCATCGGCCGCAACGTGGTGCTGGACGGCCAGCCCTTCCGCATCATCGGCGTGCTGGCCCCCATCAACATCATCAGCGAGGACACCTGGATCGATTCCAACGGCGTACTGGTGCCCCTCGAGGCCTACATGGACCGCCTGGAGCCCAGCCACCGGCTGAACCAGATCGCCGTGAAGCTGAACGCGACCCGGGACATGCAGGAGGTCAGCGCCATGATGCTGGGCCGTTCCAAGCAGGCCCACCACGGCATCGAGGACGTGGAGGTGCTGGACCTCGACGCGGAGCAGGCCAAGAGCTGGAACCAGTTCCTGGAGCAGATATTCGGCTGGCGCGTGGTGCTCATGAGCCTGGCAGGCACCGTGCTCCTCGTGGGCGGCGTGGGCGTCCTCAGCGTCATGCTCATCAGCTTCAGCGACCGCCGCTACGAGATCGGCCTGCGCAAGGCCCTGGGCGCCTCGGACCAGGAGATCTTCATCCAGTTCCTGCTGGAGAGCCTCGTCCTTGCGGCCCTCGGCGCCCTCGCCGGGACCCTGGGCGGCGCCGCCCTCTGCCGGGCCCTGAGCGACAATTTCCCCTACGGCCTGATCGTGAACCCCCTCGGCCTGCTGGCCGCGTGGGTGGTGGCCCTCGGCCTCGCCCTCATCTTCGGCCTCTATCCGGCCTTCAAGGCTTCGCGGCTGAGTCCCATGGAGGCCATGCGGTAGGCAGCTCCTTTCCCGGAGGTGATGGTGGCGGTTCTGGACCCAGTCCCCGCAAGGGCCGCCGGCCTCCGCTGAGCCCATGGACGCCCGCCTCGCCCGCCTCGTCGCCGACTACCTCGCGGCCGTCGAGGCCGCGGTGGCGCTGCTGGAGGCCTCGGGCATCGAGCGGCCCGCCACCAACGTCGCGTGGGCCAGGAACCCGCTCCCCTCCGCGGGCGAGCTCGCGGGGGGCGTCCCCTACCGCAAACACGGCTACGGGTGCGCCGTGCAGCTGCCCCAGGGCACGGTGGAGTTCGACTTCGGGCCGCGGGGGGAGATCAACGGGTTCGACGACTGGCGCCTGGCGGTGTTCGCGGGACCGGGGCTGGGGCGCTACGGGCTCCGCTCTGAGGACGAGCTGTCCGCGCTCTTCAGGCGGCACGTGGAGGCGGGGGAGCTCCAGGCCTCGGGCTTCGTCCTGCACTACCTGAGGGCGGAAGGGGCCCGGGGGTGAGGTCCCCCGGGCTCAGTCCGGCCCAGGGGCGGCGCCCTGGGCCTCCGCCGGCTGGAACATCCGCATCAACGACGCGATGAGCGCGATCCCCATGACGAAGGGCGGGATCACCTTCGTGGCTTCGGGATAGCCCAGGGCGAAGTCGCCCAGGATGAGGACTCCGTAGCAGAGGAGCGGCAGGATGATGATCCAGCTCTTCATGCGGACCATGGGGTTCAGGGGGATGCGGTGCTCGATGAGGCGGTAGGCGAAGCCGGCGAGGAAGGTCGTCAGCACCCAGCCGGCGAAGTTGCGCAGCGGGATGTTGAAGTAGGGGCCGCCGTCCAGCCAGATCCAGGCCTTCTGCTCCCCGGCCATGTAGGGATCCATGCTGAGGTCCCAGGCGCTCATGATCATGGCCCCCAGCAGCGCGGCGAAGAGCGAGCCCTTGAGGGGCAGCTCGCCGGTGACCACCGAACCATGGAGCAGCAGGTTCGCCATCATGGTGGCGGGGTAGAGCACCATGAAGTAGGCCAGCGGGATGGGCCAGGACACGGTGCCGAGGATCTTCCAGCCCAGCACGTCCGTGTAGACGTAGCGTCCGAAGATGACGCCGGTCTTCACGCCGATGAACTCCATGGTGAAGCCGATCAGCGCGGTCGCGGCGAGGAAGGCCAGGGCCTGGCGCCAGCCCAGCATCAGGCAGGCGTGGGTGATGACGAAGAGGCTGAAGAAGACCGTCATCTGGTCGAAGGGGAGCTTGCTGCCGGTGGCCAGCTGGGTGCCGTGGAAGCCCACGTGCCCCGCGAAGAAGACCAGCAGCAGGGCGAGGAGGATCCATTCCCGCATCGGGCGCGGGGCGGAGGAGGTTCCGGTGTCGCTCATGGTTCAGGCTCCGGGAAGGGGACGGGCTGGGGCATCTGGGTGAGGCGGCCCAGGGCCGCCAGCACGGGGATGCCCATGGCGAAGGGGGCGAGGATGCGGGTGGCCACGGGCACGCCGATGAAGACGTCCGGCAGGCCGATCAGCGCGTAGCTGAGGACCGGGATCGCCGCGGCGGTCTTCGTCAGGTGCATGCGCGGCGGCGGCGGCAGGGAGGGTTCGATGAGGCGCCAGGCGATGGAGATCATGAAGACCGTCTCCACCCAGGAGAGGTAGTTCGCGAACGGGATGCCGAAATAGGCGCCGCCCTGCTCCCAGATCCAGGCCTTCTCCTGGATCACCATGTAGGGGTCCAGGGTGAGGTCCCAGGCGGTCATGACCAGGGCCGTGAGGAAGGCCAGGGAGGCCACCCACCAGCCCCTGGAGATCACCGCCACGGGCTTGCCTTCGGCGATGAGGTTCACGATCACCGAGCTGTAGTAGATCATCATGAACCAGCCGATGGGCACCACGATGGGCACCTGCCCGAGGCGCGGGCCCAGGGCCTCCGTGTAGGTGTAGGGCGTCGCCAGGAAGGTGGCGATGCTGAGGCTCTCCGCGGACCAGCTGGCCACGAAGATGAAGCCGAACATGGCCGTCGCCCGGCGCCAGCCCAGCATGTACCAGGCGTGGGCGAGGGCGAGGGCGCCGAAGATGAGGTTGCTCAGGGCCAGGCTCAGCTTCTCGCCGGTGCCCGCGGCGTGGATGATGTGGGCCGCCGCGCCGATGAAGAAGAGCGCGAGCAGCAGGGCTGTGATCAACCGGTCCTTGGAGGAAGGATCGTCCATGGGTGCGCCTTTCGGGGGATGTGGCGCCAGCATACTGCATTTCGCCCTCGCGGGCGCGTCTCCGTCGGCTTCCCGCCCCCAGTTCCCCGAAACCGCGCCGGGGGCCCGCGATCCGGTAGTCTGATACCCACCTCGAATGAACTCCGAAGGCTTCCAGGGAACCGACCGACTCCTGATCCGGCGCAGCATCGGGTCGGGTTCCTTCGGCATGGTCTTCGAGGCCTTCGACCACGAGCGCCAGGGCGTGGTGGCCCTCAAGACCCTCACGAACATGGGTCCCGAGGCCCTGCTCCAGTTCAAGCGGGAGTTCCGGGCCCTGGCGGACCTCAGCCATCCCAACCTGGTGGGGCTCTTCGAGCTCTTCGCCGAGGAGAGCCGCGCCTACTTCACCATGGAGCTGGTGGACGGCCTGCCCTTCGCCGCCTGGGTGAGGGAGGAGTCGAGGCTCCCGAAGGGCAGCCCGACCTCCCGGCACCGGACCGTGGCCGAGGGCCTGCCGGGACGCCTCCTCAACATCCAGTCCAGCCACGACCAGTCGGCCCTGCAGGCGGAGGACATGGCCACCTGGCTGTCGGATTCGGACCGCACCCTCTCGGTCCCCCTCACGGGCCCCGGCCGGCCGGTGCGGGACCCCGAACGCCTGCGCGCCGCCGCCTCCCAGCTCGTGGAGGGGGTCTACGCCCTCCACGGCGCCGGCAAGCTGCACCGGGACCTGAAGTCCAACAACGTGCTCATCGCCGCCGACGGCCGGGTGGTCATCCTCGACTTCGGCCTGGTCCTGGACCTGGCGCCCCAGGACATGTGGGCCCTGGGGGCCCCCACCAAGCTGGTGGGCACGCCCTCCCACATGGCGCCCGAGCAGGGCGCCACCGGCGTGGCCACGGAGGCCAGCGACTGGTACAGCGTGGGCGTCATGCTCTACGAGTCCCTCAGCGGCCGCCTCCCCTTCCAGGGCTCGCCCATGGAGCTCATCCAGGCGAAGAACGAGATGGAGGCGCCCTCCCTCGTCGAGCTGGCCCCCGGGGTTCCGGAGGACCTGGCGGCCCTGACCATGGCCCTCCTCAAGCGCAACCCCGCCGCGCGGCCCGAGGCGGCGGAGATCCGCGCCCGCCTGGGGCGGGGGCTGATCCCCGAAGTCAGCGCTCCCTCCACCGTCCGCCGCGCCCTGGTGGGGCGGGAGGCCGAGATGGCCGGCCTCCTCGAAGCCTTCGAGGCCGTGGAGGCAGGGGAGGCGCGCACCGTGCTCCTCCACGGCAGCTCGGGGCTGGGCAAGACCTTCCTCGTGCGCCGCTTCCTGCGCACCCTCCAGCAGGACCACCCCCGCGCCGTGCTCCTCTTCGGGCGCTGCTACGAGCAGGAGTCCGTGCCCTTCAAGGCCGTGGACGGCCTCATCGACGCCCTCAGCCAGATCCTGCGCTACCTCCCCGCCCAGGAGGTGGAGGCGCTGCTGCCCCGGCACATCCACGCCCTGGCCAAGCTCTTCCCCGTGCTCCAGCAGGTGGGCGCCATCGCCCGGGCCGGGGCGCGGGTGGCGGAGATCCGCGACCCCCAGGAGCTGCGGCGCCGCGCCTTCGGCGCCCTGCGGGACCTGCTCGCCCGCCTCGGGGAGTCCCGTCCCCTGGCCCTGGTCATCGACGACCTGCACTGGGGGGACCTGGACAGCGCGGCCCTGCTCTCCGAACTCCTGCGGCCCCCGGACCCGCCGCGGATCCTGATGGTGCTCTGCTACCGCAGCGAGGAGGAGGAGACGGCCCCGGCCCTCACGGCCCTCCTGCCGGAGCTGCGCCAGCAGGGGGTGGCCATGGCCGAGTTCAACCTCGCCCGCCTCTCCCAGGAGAGCGCCGAGGTCCTGGCCCGCAGCCTGGTGGACGATCCCGCCCGGGCGGAGGAGATCGTGCGGGAGGCCGGCGGCAATCCCCTCTTCATCGGCGAGCTGGCCCGGGCCCCGGCGG
>JBGASS010000214.1:0-4959 GCA_044229555.1 Holophagaceae bacterium | reverse complement strand
GCCGGCGATCCCGCCGCCAAGGTCGGCGAGCTGGAGCGCCTGGGGGAGAACGGCCGGGAAGTCATGGTGCTGGGCCTGGACGCTCCGGGCTTCGACAAGCTCAAGCCGAGCCAGCGCAAGTACGCCTACTTCCTGTACCGGGCCGCCATCGCCGGCCACGACATCTTCTACCAGCAGAGCCACCGCACGGCCCTGGAGATCCGCAACCTCCTGGAGGCCGTCTACGAGAAGCGCGAGGCCCTGGACCCCGCCGCCGCCGCGGGCCTGGAGGAGTACCTCAAGCTGGTCTGGATCCACCACGGCCAGTACGACCACTGGAACCACACCAAGTTCACGCCCCGCCTCCTCACCTTCGAGCAGCTCAAGGCCGCCGCCCAGCAGGCCAAGAAGAAGGGGGCCGACCTGGGCCTCGCCAAGGGCGAGAGCATCGACAAGAAGCTGGCCCGCCTGAAGCCCCACATCTTCGACCCCAAGGTGGATCCGGTGCAGGTGAACCAGACCCCCGGCGCGGACCCCGTGGCCACCAGCGCCAACGGCATGTACGACCCCGGGATCACGCTCAAGGACATCGAGGCCCTGCCCAAGGCGGACCAGGAAAAGCTGAACGTGCGCTTCGCCATGGTGAGGGACAAGAAGGGCAAGCGCAGCGTCGAGGCCGAGGAGTTCAAGGTGGGCGGCGTCTACGGCGCGGACCTGGAGCGCGTCGTCTACTGGCTCAAGAAGGCCGCGGGCTACGTGGATAACGCCTTCGTGGAGGTCGAGAAGGACGGCGTGAAGAAGCTGCGCAGCGAGCCCGACGCCAACCAGAAGGCCTCCCTCGACAGCCTGATCGCCCACTTCGAGACCGGCGACGAGGCCCAGTACAAGGCCCACACCGTGGCCTGGCTCAAGACCAAGTCCGCGGTGGACTTCGTCAACGGCTTCGTGGAGAGCTACAAGGACCCCCGGGGCATCATCGGCAACTACGAGGCGAACGTGAGCATCCTCGCCGACAGCGAGAAGATCACGAAACTGAGCCAGAACGCCCTCTACTTCGAGGCGAAGATGCCCTGGGACGCCAAGTGGAAGCGGGCCAAGGTGGATCCCCCCGTGGCCACGGTGGTGAACGTGCTGGTGGAGACCGGCGACGCGGGCCCCGTGAGTCCGGCGGCCTACAACCTGCCGAACTACGCCGATGTCCGCAAGGAGCACGGCTCCAAGAACGTGGTGCTGCTGAACGTCGAGAGCTCGACCTCCTCCAAGGTGAAGAGCGCGAAGCTGGAGGCCTTCTACCTCCCGGAGGACCGCGACGAGGTGGCGAAGTACGGCGACCTGGCCCGGCAGTGGACCGTCTACATGCACGAGGTCATCGGCCACGGCTCGGGCCAGGCGGACGAATCCCTCGCCGGCGCGGACCCCTCCACGAAGGTCGGCCCCACCTACTCGGCCCTGGAGGAGTGCCGCGCGGACCTGGTGGCCCTCTACCAGTTCCTGGATCCCAAGGTCGTCGAGATCGGCGCCGTGCCGGCCGAGGAGCACCTGAACGCGGCCCACGCCATGGTCCTGCGCTACCTCGTGGACCAGTTCGCCGCCAACGCCAACCACCAGGGCGACACGGTCCGGGAGGCCCACGACCGCGGCCGGCAGCTGGTGCTGAACTACCTGCTGCAGCCCTCCCGGGATTTCGGGGTGCGCATGGTGGAGAAGGAGGGCAAGCGCTACATCGCCCTCGACAGCCTGAACAAGGCCCACGCCGGCATCGGCGAGATCCTGACGAAGCTCCAGACCTTCAAGTCCATGGGCGACAAGGCCGGCGCCGAGGCCTTCTTCGGCGAATTCGGGACGAAGGTGAACCCGGCCTGGCGCGACGACGCCAAGGCCCGCGCCGAAGCCATGAACCTCCCCAAGCTCCGCGCCTTCGTCTTCCCCCAGCTCGTGCCGGTCATGGGCGAGAGCCGCTTCGCCAAGGAAGGCGAGAAGCGGGAAGTGCTGAACGAAGTTCGCCTCGAGACCCGCGAGGACCTCGCCGACCAGATGCTGCGGTTCAAGCGGTGGAGCAAGAGCCGGGAGATCGCGCCGAAGTAACTTCCGGTCCCCGTTCCATCGGCCGGGACGCGTCAGCGGCCCGGCTCATTTCCTGGCCCCAACGCCATCTGGCCACATCCAGACCTACATCCCGAAAAGCCGCTTAAGGAGGTCCTGGCGGGTGGTTCGCTGAGCGACGGCCACCTGGTCCAGAAGCGCGGCCAACATGCCCGTACGAAGCGGGTTGTGGAGCGGAACCGTGATGTGGTGTTGGGGTGGGCCAGAATGGGTGAGGCGTACATGACTGCCATCCTGCCGCACCGTTTGGTAACCCAATCGCCGAAGTCCGGCCACCAGGTCTTTACCATCCACATCGCGAGGAAGCTTCATACGGCCAGCAGCACGTCCTTGACCAGGTGAAGTCGAACCATGGCCGGCCTTTCCAGTGGCTCGAAATGGACGCGGACAGCCTCCAGGACGCTGGCCTTCAATCCCTCCAGGTCGTCAGCCTGCGTGAAGATGTCGTGGCCCAAGGCCTGGGCCCAAAACCCTCCATCGGGTTCCTCGTGGACTTGGAAGATGACTTCGGATCCCGGGGACATGGGCAGCCTCGCAATCAGTATCCGCCATTTACGCGGGTCCCGGGAGGGACTAACAAATCCTCACTCCTCGCCCTTCCGCACCTTCCCCTCCGGATCGAACTGGTACCCCACCGACCGGATCGTATGCACCCACCGCGGATGGTGGGGATCGACCTCCATGCACTTGCGGATCCGCACGATGAAGTTGTCCACGGTCCTGGTCGTCGGCTCGGCGTCCTCGCCCCAGACCTTGCCGATGATGTCGGCGCGGCTGACGACCTGGCCGGCCTTCTCCATGAGCTGCTTGAGGATCATGCACTCCTTCACGCCGAGGCTGAAGGGGCCGTGGGGGCCCTCGCCGGCGAAGTTCTCGAAGTCCACCCAGTGCTCGCCGAAGGCCTGGCGGCCGCCGAAGGCGCGGTTCTTGTACCAGGCCTCCCGGCGCAGGATGGCGCGCACCCGCAGCAGCAGCTCACGGACCTGGAAGGGCTTGCCCAGGTAGTCGTCGCCGCCGGTCTCGAAGCCGTGGACCCGGTCGTCCTCCGTGTTCTTCGCGGTCAGGAACAGGATCGGCGTGAAGTTCTTGGCGTCCCGCAGGCGTTCGCACACGGAGAAGCCGTCCATGCCCGGCAGCATCACGTCGAGGATCACCAGGTCCCAGGTGTCCGACTGGATGCGCCGCAGGGCCTCGTCCCCCCGGGTGATCCAGGTGGCGGGCAGGCCCTCCATCTCCAGGTTGAGCTTGATGCCCTCGGCCAGGCTCAGCTCGTCTTCCACCAGCAGGATCTTGGGACTTCCGCTCACTGGGATGCTCCGGGAGGGGGGAGCTAGAATAATCCCATGAATCCCCACCTCTCCGTCGTGATCCCGATCTACAACGAGGAAGCCAACATCGCGGCCCTCTGGGAGCGGCTGTCCAAGGTGCTCAACGAGCATTTCGGCGGGGAGCAGGATTTCGAGGTGATCTTCACCGACGACGGGTCCAAGGACAGGAGCCTCTTCCTGCTCTTGGAGATCGCCAAGGCCGAGCCCCGGGTCAAGGTCGTCGAGTTCAACCGGAACTACGGCCAGCACGCCGCCATATTTGGCGGCTTCGCCGAAGTCGAGGGCCGCGCCGTCGTCACCCTCGACGCGGATCTGCAGAATCCGCCGGAGGAGATCCCGAAGCTGGCCGCCAAGCTCGACGAGGGCTACGACGTGGTGGGCGGCTGGCGGCAGGGCCGGGAGGAGAACGATTCCATCTTCCGCCGCCTGCCCAGCAAGATCGTCAACGCCATCACCCGCAGGACCACCGGCGTGAAGCTCCACGACTACGGCTGCATGCTCCGGGGCTACAGCCGCGAAGTGGTGGACGCCATGCTGCTCTGCAAGGAGCGCCATTCCTTCATCCCCGCCCTCGCCAACTCCTTCGCCAAGCGCATCACCGAAGTGCCCGTGGCCCACGCCGAGCGGGCGGCGGGGGACAGCAAGTACGGCTTCTGGAAGCTCATCAACCTGCAGTTCGACCTGCTCACCTCCTTCAGCCTCCTGCCCCTGCAGATGCTCAGCATCTTCGGGGTGATCATCAGCTTCCTGGGCGTGGCCCTGGGCATCGCCCTCTTCGTCTACCGCAAGCTCAACCCCGCCGACAGCCCCGACTACACCTTCACCCTCTTCGCCATCCTCTTCGTCTTCGTGGGCGCCCAGTTCCTGGCCTTCGGGCTGCTGGGGGAATACATCGGGCGCATCTACGTGGAGGTGCGGGACCGGCCGCGGTACATGGTGAAGAAGGTGCACCGGGCGAAGGGCTGAGCCCTGGGCCCCCGGTCCTGGGCACCGGGCCCAGGCCTCAGTAGGAGCCCTCGTCCTTCGCCGGCGGGTAGTCCTTCCCGAACTTGTTTTTATGCGTCTCGAAGGGCGGCAGCGTCGCGCCCAGGGTCCAGTCGCCCCGGGTCGTGCCCTCGCGGATGATGATGGGGTAGGACTGCTCGCCGGTCTCGGGATGCCAGAGCTTGAGGCGGTAGGTGCCCGCCGGAAGCTCCGGAAAGTCCACGGTGGCGCGGGCGTCCAGCACCTGGGCGTAGGGGGTCTCCAGCACCCACACGAAGGCGTTCATCTTGTGGTGGACGTTGCAGTAGAGCTTCACGAGGCCGGGCTTCGTGAGGGTGGTCTTCGGGCTGTCGCCGGGCTCGTACTGGCCCGTGTCGAAGGGCTGGGCGCAGCAGACGCTGAAGACGTTGTGGATGATGGAATCCTGGTTGGGGAAGGCCACGGGGCTGCCCGGCGTGGTCCAGGCCACCCGGGGCACGAACTTCTTGCCGTGGGTCTTCACCCGCAGGAGGGGCCGCGGCGCGACCTTGGGACGGGGCGCGTTGACGGGCTCCAGGATGGCGAT
>JBGASS010000213.1:0-4970 GCA_044229555.1 Holophagaceae bacterium | reverse complement strand
CCTCGGGGTCGTGGCCGTGGCCATGCCCATCTGGCACCTGGGCCACCGCTTCGACCTGGCGGCCTTCGCGGCCCTGGCCCTCGTGACGGTGCTGGTCTTCGCCCGCACGGTCATCTACGACATCATCGACATGCAGAATGACCAGATCATCGGCAAGGAGACCCTGCCCATCCTCATCGGGAAGCGCCGGGCCAAGGGGGTCGTGGCGGTGCTGCTGGCCGCCCTGCTGGGGCTCATGGGCTGGCTCACGGTCGCCCGGTGGCCCGGTTCCCACGGCTGGGCCGCCGCCGGAATCTTCCTGGCCTGCATCGCTTACCCCATGGTGTATCTCTGGCTCTACCACGAGCGCTTCACCACGGGCCGGGCCAGTTTCGAGGTCAAGGCGGAGCTGAGCTTCTACCTGGTCGGGCTTCTCGCCCTGCTCTGAATTCCAGGACGGAAAGAAGTTGCACCCTGGCAACCGGGGGCAAAGGTGCCTAAACTGCGGCACCCCTACCCGAGGTCAGCGTGCCGACGAACCGTATTCTGCCCCTTCTGGCCTGCGCCGGCAGCCTCTTCGCCCAGGACGCCTCCGACGTCCCCCTCGGGCTGAACCTGCCGACGGCCCAGAGCCTGGAACAAGGGGACGTCGGCGTGCGCTTCACCCACCGGTTCACCGAGCGGGCGCGCGGCAACGGGACCGACGCCTACGGCCTGGACGGTTACGCCTTCGCGGCCGTGGGCCTGGATTTCAGTTTCAAGGCCCTCAAGGGGTGGAACCTCCAGCTCTACCGCACCGCGGATCAGCGCACCTTCACCGCCGCCATCCAGAAACAGCTCTTCGCCGGGGAGGGCTGGCGCGCCGCGGTGCGGGTGGAACGCTATGACGAGGTGGTCCGGGACAACAAGACCACCGCGGGCGTCCGGGAAGGGAAGGTGGGCTCCACCGTGCTCGTGCCGCTGGAGGCCCTGGCGGGGCCGGTGACCTTCTCCCTCGTCCCCGCCTACATCAACCGCACCGCGACCCGGACCGAGGCCATCTTCAACGTCGCGGCAGCCCTGCGGTGGGACCTTTCCGAGAAGCACCGGGTGCACGGCGAGTACTACCCCAGGCCCGGGAAATTGCGCGACACCCTGGTGGCGGCCGGGTCCACCGCCCGGGGCCTGGAGCCCGGCTGGGCCCTCGGCTACACCTACCGGACCCGGGGGCACCGCTTCAGCGCCGTGGCCACCAACATCCTCGGCACCACGGCGCACCAGGTGCTCTCCGGGGACTACAACGGCCTTGGTCCCGCCCGTGGCGGCGACTGGGTCCTGGGCTTCAATGTGGTGAGGATCTTCTGAACCGAGGAGGAACCATGCGTCCCCTGGCACTCGTTCTTGTCGCCTTCGCCTTGACCTCGGCCCGGTCGGCGGAACTGGCCTTCAAGAAGGAGGGGAAGGGGCCCGGAGTGGTGTTCATCCACGGTTTCGGCGGAAACCGTGGGGTGTGGGCCGAGCAGGTCGCCCGGATGAAGAAGGACCACACGGTCCTCACCGTGGACCTGCCCGGGCACGGCGAAAGCGCCGCGCCTGCGCTGAAGGACGGCGCCGTGGACTTGGACGCGGTGGCCACGGAGGTGGCCGCCCTGATGCGGAAGCAGAAGCTCGCGCCGGCGGTGGTGGTCGGGCATGCCATGGGTGGAGGGATCGCGGTGCGCCTGGCCCTCGCCGACCCAGGCGGGGTGCGGGGCCTGGTGCTCGTGGACAGCCAGATCTCCGTGCTCCCCGACAACGTGTCCGCGGTGCTGCTCAAGGGCCTCTCCGAAGAGCCCGCGGCCACCCTGAGGAACTACATCTCCGCGTCCGCCAATGCCGGAAGCCAGACCTCCCAATTGCTGAAGGAGGCCCAGAAGGCCTCGCCGGCCACCCTGGCGGGCTACGTGCGGGCCCTGACGAAGGACGACCTTGAGGCCCGCATCGGCGGCGTCAAGGTGCCCGTGACGCTGTTCGCCTCCAACCTGCTCATCTCGGACCCGACCATGGAACAGGCGAGGCTCATGCGCCTGGTCTCCTATTTCATGAATGCCCGGCACTGGGTGATGTGGGACGAGCCGGACACCTTCGACGTCCTCTTCAACGACTTCGAGGCGGCCATCGCCACCGCCTCGTCGCCGAAGTAGGTTTCCCCGGACAAAGTCCCGCGCGCCGAGGGGCTGGCGCGCGGTGTGCACATCCCGGTTTTCCCTTCGGATCACACGTGAGCACCCGGATCCGCCCGTCACCCAACGGAGGAGGCCCTCCGGGATGTGCAACCCTAATGTGCGCGGACAGGGCCGGCGGCGCACCCCGAATGCCGCCCCGGGAACGGGATCCTTGACGAGCGGTCGCAAAAGGCCTCCGAGAGGTTGCTCCGGCCGGTCCCTGAATTGGGAAAGGCCGGGCCGCCCCGGCGTGCTAGGCTTCCTCCACTTTCCACGGAGGAATCCATGCGCTTGAAGAGCCTCGCCATCCTCGCCGCCACCGCCGTCGCCGCGGGCATCCTGGGCTACGCCGCCGGGGCCAAGAGCTACCAGGTCACCGGACCCGTCACGGAGGTCAGCGCCGACAGCGTCACCGTCCAGAAGGGCAAGGAGCTGTGGCAGATCACCGTTCCCAAGGGCACCAAGGGCGCCGAGGGCCTGAAGAAGGGCGACAAGGTGACGGTCTACTACGCCATGACCGCGACGGAGATCGAGAACAAGGACGCGAAGAAGGCCGAGCCCAAGAAGGACGAGAAGAAGGCCGATGCCAAGAAGGACGCCAAGAAGGAATAGCGGCCGGCCTTCCGGAGACCGCCCCGAAGGAGCGCCGCCGGCGCTCCTTTTCGTCGCCGGGGTCAAACTGAAGTCTTGAGGAGGCTCCATGACCCAGTCCGCCCCCGCCCACGACCGGGTCCCGGACCGCTGGGCCCTCGTCACCGGCTGCTCCAGCGGCATCGGCCAGGCCCTCGTGGGCCAGCTCCGGGCCCGGGGCTGGGGGGTGGTGGCGACGGCGCGGCGGCTGTCGGACCTGGGCGGCCTGGAGAACGGGCCGGATCTCCTGCGGAAGGCCCTGGACGTCACGGATCCCCGGCAGATCCAGAAAGTGGTGAACGAGACCGCGGACTTTCGCATCACGGCCCTGGTGAACAATGCGGGCTACGGCCAGGTCGGGCCCCTGGAGGTGATCACGGAGGAGGAGCTGCGGCGGCAGTTCGAGACCAACGTCATCGGCCTCCATGCCATGACCCGCGCCTTCCTGCCGGTGCTGAGGAGGAACGCGGGCCGGAAGGGCGAGGCCCGCGTCGTCCAGGTGGCCTCCATGCTGGGGCGCCTCAGCATCCCCCTGGCCGGCCCCTACAACGCGTCGAAGCACGCGGTGGTGGCCCTGGCGGAAACCCTGCGCCTGGAGGTCGCGCCGGAGGTGCGGGTCATCCTCGTGGAGCCCGGCGCCATCCGTCCGGAATTCCGCGAAACCCTCTCCAAGGTCTGGGGGGATCTGCCGGAGCGGGTGCAGGGCACCCGCTACGAGCGCATCCTCGCGGCCTACATGGAGACCCGCAAGGCCCGGAGCCAGGACTGGGCCGGCGATCCCGTGGCCTGCGCCGCGCGGATCGCCGAGGCCATGGGCCGGACGCGGCCGCCCCGGCGCGTCCTCATCGGCCGGGACAGCACCTGGGCGGGGCGCCTGAAGGCCCTCCTGCCCATGGGGCTCTGGGAGCGGCTGCTCAAGCGGGCCTACGGACTCCGTTAGGGCCCCGGAGGATGAGGGTCCGCGTCAGCCGGCGGCGCCGGCGGCCCGGGCCCAGCGTCCGAAGAGCCGGCGCCGCGCTTCCAGCAGGGGCCGGACGCCTTCAATGCCCAGGACGAGGGCTTCCAGCTCCCGCAGGTAGCCCGGTTCCCGGATGAGCGACCGCAGGCCGTCCAGGTGGGGCTCCAGGAGGGCGAACACGGCCAGGTGTTCCGAATTGGCCGCCAGAAAGAGGTCCCGGTCCAGGGCGCCGCGGTTCACCAGGGCGGCCGCCATCTCCCAGTAGGTGGTCACCATCCGGTACTTCGCGCTCTCCGCCTGGCCGCTCGCCAGCAGGGCGGCGATGGCCTCGGGGCTCTCGGGCGCGAAGCCCGTCACGAACCAGGCCCGGGCCTTGCGCAATTCGGCCTCGGTTCGCAGGGCATAGAGCTGCAGGATGAGCTGCCCGTGGTGGGCGAGGTCGGTCATGGGTGCTCCGTAGGCGTCAAGGAGAGGGGTCAACCCGCGCGCAGGGCGGGCATGAAGAGCTCCGCCTCGAAGCGTTCGGCGGCGGTGCGGAAGGCGTGGCCCTCCGTCAGGAAGGCCACGGCGCTGCGCTGCACGCCGGGATCCTTCAGGATGCGCCGGTGGCCCAGGCCGGAGCTGCGGCGCAGTTCCGCGCCGGGCCAGGCCTCCGCGATGGCCTCGCCCTCCGTGATCTCGACTTCCCGGTCCTGGTCGTCGTGGAAGATGCGCAGGCGGACCTTCAACTCCGGAGCCAGGGCCGGCACTTCCAGCTGGTTCCAGGTGAAGCCCAGGCGCACGGCGAAGCGGCGGCTGAACTCCGGCACCCACGCCCCGGGCAGGCCGAGGAAGCCGAGGAACTGCTCGTAATAGCCCCGGGCCCGGGCGGGCGGCGCGATGAAGCAGGCCCTGGAGATCTCCAGGCCGCGGGCCAGGGCCAGGGCCGCGCCGGCGCAGCCCATGGAGTGGGCGATGAGGCCGTGCACCGGTCCCACCCGGGCCGCCACGGCTTCAAGGGCGGAGGCGAAGGCGGGGATGGAGGCCTGGCGGCCGCCGCTGGCGCCGTGGGCCGGCGCGTCGAAGGCCACCACCCGATATCCCGCCGCCACGAGGGGCGCGATGAAGCCCCGGAGCTGGCCCGCGCGGCCGCCCCAACCGTGGACCAGCAGCACCGTGGGGGCGTCGCCGTGGTGGGGTCCGAAGGTCCAGGCCGCGAGGTGATGGCCCTGGAAGGGCAG
>JBGASS010000212.1:0-4994 GCA_044229555.1 Holophagaceae bacterium | reverse complement strand
CCCGGTTGAAGCCCAGGGCCCGCAGGGTCGGCAGCTGGTCCGGCTCCAGGAAGGTGGGATCGGCCTCCAGGCTGATCTCGGCGCCGGGCAGCGCCGGGAAGCGGTCCGTGATCATGCGGAAGGTGCGCTCCAGTTCGGGCACTTTCAGGTAGGTGGGCGTGCCGCCCCCCCAGTGGAGCTGGATGACGCCGCGGCGGTCCGGCAGGTGCGACGCCCAGAGGTCGAGTTCCCGCTCCAGGCTCTGCAGGAAGGCATCGACGGGATCGTAGTGGGGGCTGATCACCACGTTGCAGCCGCAGTAGGCGCAGCGGCGGCGGCAGAAGGGCAGGTGCGCGTAGAAGCTCAGCGGCTCGCGGCTGGCGTTGGCGCGGGCCAGGCCCGCCAGGAGTTCGGCCTCGGCGAAGTCGTCGTGCCAGGCCGGGGGCATGGGATAGCCCGTGTAGCGGGGGCCCGGGCGGTCGTAGCGCTGGATGAGTTCGGAAAGGCTAGGCATAGGACACCAGCAAAGCAGGAACGCGGAGCCCGCGGACAGGGGAATGGCCTGACTGGACGCCCTGTGCCGGAATCCCGGCCTTGCCTCCCGTCATTTCTTCACTTCCTCGATCACCGCCGCCAGCACGTCGGGATCGGTCTCCGGCACCAGCCCATGGCCCAGGTTGAAGACGTGGGGCGCGCCCTTCATGCAGTCCACGATGGCGCGCGCCTTGGCGGTGGCGGGACCCGCGCCGGCCAGCAGGCTGACGGGATCCAGGTTGCCCTGCAGCACCTTGCCGGGCCTTCCCGCCTGCGGCGCGAAGCGCTCCCGGGCCTCCGCCATGGGCACTTGCCAGGGCACGGCGAGGCCCTCGCAGGGCAGGTCCAGCAGGCCGTCGGGGAGGTGGCCGCTGCGGGCGAAGAAGAGGCGCGGCGCGCCTTGCACCTGCTCCAGCGTCCGCCTCACAGCGGGCAGAGAGAACATTTCGTAGTCCATGGGATCCAGCTCCCCGGCCCAGGTGTCGAAGAGCTGGACGCCCTGGGCCCCGGCGCCGATGTGCAGGTTCAGGAGCCGCGCCGCGGCGTCCGCCAGCTTGTCCAGCCAAAGCTTCGCCTTCACGGGCTCCTGGTGGAGGAAGGCCTTGGCCTTGGCCCAGGTCTTGGAGCCCTTCCCTTCCAGGCCGTAGGCCAGCAGGGTCCAGGGCGCCCCGGCGAAGCCCAGCATGGTGACGTGGGGCGGGAGCTCGGCCTTCACCTTGCGGATGGCGGCCTGGACGGGCTCGAAGACCCGCTCATCGAGTTCCACGGAAGGATCAATCTGGTCCAGGGTCTTGGCCAGGCGCGGCCCGCCTTCGGGGATGGTGACGCCCCTGCACCGGCTCGAAGACCCGCTCGTCCAGTTCGATGGAGGGGTCGATCTGGTCCAGGGTGCGGGCGAGGCGGGGCCCGCCTTCGGGGATGGTGACGCCGCAGCCCAGGGCGTCCAGGATCACCAGGATGTCGCTGAAGATGATGGCGCCGTCGATCTTCGGGAAGCGGCGGATGGGCTGGAGGGTGACCTCGGCCGCCAGGTCGCTGTCGTTCAGGAGCTGCTCGAAGGTGGCCTTGGCGCGGATGGCCCGGTATTCCGGCAGAAAGCGGCCCGCCTGGCGCATGAACCACACCGGAGGCGGCGCGAGGGTTTCGCCCTGAAGGACGCGGAGGAGGGTTTCAGTCATGCGGTGTCCTTGTTGCCGAAGAAGGGCTCGCGGATGTCCTGGGGCTTGATGAACATCCAGAAGTAGATGGGCACCGCGAAGATGCCCAGGAAGACCAGCAGCAGCACCCACAGCACCCGCTGGTTGCCCGCCTCGAAGCGGGGGTGCTTGATGGCGTGGACCACGTACAGGATCTGCGTTCCGATCATCAGCAGGATGCTGGCGAAGTGGACCGCGAAGAGGACGATGATCCCGGCGGCGAAGAAGGGGCCCGGCGCGCCGGAATGTCCCTGCGTCGTGGCCGTGGTGGCGATGAGGCCGAAGACCGCCACGAAGAAGAGGGGCAGGTAGAGGAAGAACCAGTGGGAGAGGATCCCCAGGGCGATCTTGTGCCAGGGCTTCATGGCGCGCCTCCGGCGGGACCCTTCCCCGGCAAGACCCGCGCCCAGAAGTAGGCGGGCAGCAGCACGATGCCGATCAGCAGCAGTCCGAGGACCCAGAGGGCCTGCTGGCCGCCGGTCAACGACATGTCGTGCAGGCAGTGGCCCAGTCCGGCCGCAAGCGTGATGAGAAAACACGCGGCTGAGATGACGACGGCGATCCCAAACACCATCCAGGCGTGTTCGATGGTGGCCCCCTGCTCTGGCGAAGCCACTGGGCCCGGCGGAAACAGGAAGAACATCCCGATCACCGCCGCGGGCCCGACCACGAAGATGCTGTGGGCGCCCAGAGCGAAGAGGAGCTTCCCGGTCCGACTCATCCGGCCGTTCCGAAGGCCGGCGCCACCGCCGCGACGGCCCGCTCGAAGTCCGCCAGCGCCTCGTCCCCGTGGGCGCCGCTGAGGAAGGCCACCTCGTAGCCGCTCGGCGCGAGGTAGACGCCTTGGTCCAGCATCGCCTTGTGGAGCTTGTTGAACTGGGTGATGGCGCCGGCCTCGATGCGGTCCGCGCGCTTCACGCCGGCCTGGAACAGCGGCCACAGGAGGCTGCCGATGTGGGGGCAGTGGAGGCCCGGGATGCGCTCGAAGACCTTCGCCCAGACGGCGGCGCGGTGGTTCAGGTCCGCGTAGAAGGCCGGCGTCAGGCGCTCCAGGGTGGCGAGGCCCGCCGCCATGGCCACCGGGTTGCCGCTCAGGGTGCCCGCCTGGTAGACCGGCCCGTCGGGGCTCACGACGCCCATGACGTCCTTGCGGCCGCCGTAGCAGCCCACGGGCATGCCGCCGCCGATGATCTTGCCGTAGGTGACCAGGTCCGGCGTGAGGCCGTACAGCTCCGCCGCGCCCCCAGGGGCCACGCGGAAGCCGGAGATCACCTCGTCGAAGATGAGCAGCGCTCCGTGCTTCGTGCAGAGGGCCCGCAGGGCCTGGAGGAACTCCAGCTGCTGCGGCAGGAGGCCGTTGTTCGCAGGGACGGGCTCGATGATGGCGCAGGCGGTCTCGGCGCCGTGCTTGGCGAAGTAGGCTTCCAGGCCCTCCAGGTCGTCGAGGCTGAGGACGCTGGTGAGCTCACCCACGGCCTTGGGGATGCCAGCGCTGCTGGGTTCACCAAATGTCACGAGCCCGCTCCCGGCCTTCACCAGCAGGGCGTCGGCGTGGCCGTGGTAGCAGCCGTCGAACTTCAGGATGCGTTCCCGGCCCGTGAAGCCGCGGGCCGCGCGCAGGGCGCTCATGACGGCCTCGGTGCCGCTGCTCACCAGGCGCAGCTTCTCCATGAAGGGCACCATGGCCTTGATGCGCCGGGCCAGGGCCAGCTCCCGCCGGCTGGGCGCGCCGAAGGTGAGCCCCTCGGCCATGGCCTCGGTGACGGCGGCCAGGATGTCGGGATCGGCATGGCCCAGGATGAGCGGACCCCAGCTCATGCAGAGGTCGAGGAAGGTGCGGCCGTCCTCGTCCTCGAACTGCCAGCCCCAGGCCCGCCTGAAGAACTTGGGCGTGCCGCCCACGGCCCGGAAGGCCCGCACGGGGCTGGAGACGCCGCCGGGGAAGTGGGTGAGGGCTTCGGCGAAGAGGGTCTCGTTGCTCATCGGGGCTCCTCGGGGGGCGGAACGAAGAACTGGTCGCGCAAGAAGGACACCAGGGCCTCGGCGGCGGGCTCGCAGAGGCCGTCCACGGATTGCCCGGTGGCCCGGAAGGCTTCAGCGGTGCGCTCGCCCCAGGCGTAGCGGCGCAGGGCGGCCGGTGCGGCGGCCAGCAGTTCCGCCTGCAGGGGGCTGAGGGCCAGGACACCGTCCAAGCCTTCGAGGGAGGGCAGCGGGGCCTCCGCCACCTCCCGGTGGGTGATCCAGGCCTCGATGCGCCAGGGCGTGCCGGCGGCGACGGTCTCCAGGAAACCCCGGGAGCGCTCGCCGCGCACGAGGAGGAAGCGGCCCCCTTCGGGGAAGCGGGTGCGCAGCAGCTCCCACAGCCCTTCCGCCCGGGGACTGAAGGCCACCTGGGCCGCGCCCTCCGGCGCGCCGAGGGCTTCGAAGGTCCCGTGCCCCTGCAGCAGCACCACCTGGCCCGGCCGCACCTTGTCCGCCACGGCCTTGGCGCCGGCGGGGCTCAGCACCAGCAGGGCGTCGGCCTCGGCGATCGGAAAGGGCGGCGCGTCGCCGCTCTCCACGGCGTGGGTGAGGGGCAGGAAGACCGGCTCCCAGCCCGACCTCGCCACGGCGAGGCTGAGGGAGTGCTTGGGGCTCCGGGCCAGGCCGAGCTTCAAGGAACCCCCAGGCCCGCGAGGACGGCACGCAGGGCCCCGGCGTCGTCCGACTCGCCTGCGGCTGCGCCGTGGGCTTCCGCCCGCCGGATGCCCGCGTCGGCCGCGTGCACCGCCCGCAGGAGGACACGGCCGGTAGAGTCCACCGTCGCCAGGGCGCCGAGGGGCATCTGGCAGCCGCCCCCCAGGCCCTTGAGCACGCCCCGCTCCAGGGCCACGCAGCGGGCCGTGGCGGCGCAATGCAGGTCGGCGAAGGCCTCGATGATGTCCGCGCGCTCCGGCCGGGTCTCCGCCAGCAGGGCCCCCTGCCCCGGCGCCGGCAGCAGCTCTTCGGGCGTCATGGGCCGCACGTCCAGGTCCGAGAGATCCAGTTCCAGCCGCTTGAGGCCCGAAGCCGCCAGCAGGGTGGCGTGGAGGGGCTCCTCCCGCAGGAGGCCCTCCCGCACCCGCTGCACGCGGGTGGGGACGTTGCCCCGGATCCAGGTGAAGGACCAGTCTGGATGGGCGGCCTTCAGCATCCGCTCCCGGCGCACGGAGCTGGTTCCCACCCGCAGGGCGGCCGGCGCTTCCCTGCGCATCAGCAGCCAGTCGGATGGATCCTCGCGCTCCGGGATGCAGGCGGTGACGATGC
>JBGASS010000211.1:0-5057 GCA_044229555.1 Holophagaceae bacterium | reverse complement strand
GGTGCGCACGATGAATCGGCACATGAAACAGGTGCTTGGACTTTCGGCCTTCGCGGCCGGCTGCATGGCCCTGGGAATGGGGCTCAGCCACCGATGGGTGGGCCAGGCCCAGGAGGAAAGGCCGGTGATGGTGGAGGCCAAGGGGATGGACCGCCTGCCCCCCATCGCGGAGGTGGCCGAAAAGCTGAACCCCACGGTGGTGGCCATCACCAACACCAGCTTCGTGAAGATGGACCGGCGGGGCATGGACGGCAACCCCTTCGGCGACGAGTTCTTCAACTGGTTCTTCGGCCCCGGCGGTCCGCAGCAGCAGCCCCGGCGCCGGGGCGACGACGAGCAGCGGGCGGTGTCCGGGGGCTCCGGCGTGGTCATTTCCGCGGACGGGAAGGTCCTCACCAACGCGCACGTGGTGGACGGCCTCCGGGGCTCCGACGTGAAGCTGGAAGTGAAGATGTCCGACGGCCGGACCTATCCCGCCACCGTGCTCGGCAAGGACAAGGAACTCGACATCGCCCTGATCAAGATCGGCGCCAGCCACCTGCCCTTCGCCAAGCTCGGGGAATCCGACGCCCTGCGCATCGGCGAGTGGGTGGTGGCCATCGGCAATCCCCTGGGCCTGGAGCATACCGTCACCCAGGGCATCATCAGCGCCAAGGGCCGCAAGCTCATGGGCGGCGTGGAATCCTTCCTGCAGACCGACGCCGCCATCAACCGTGGCAACAGCGGCGGGCCCCTGCTGAACCTGCGGGGCGAGGTCGTCGGCATCAACACCGCCATCCGCCCTGACGGCCAGAACATCGGCTTCGCCGTGCCCATCGACATGGTCAAGCGGGTGCTCAAGGACCTGGAGGGCGGCCGGCCGGTGCGGTGGGGGGAAGCCCTGGGCACCAAGCAGGGGGTGGTGGTGAGCGACGTGACCAAAGGCCAGGCCGCGGACAAGGCCGGCGTACGCCGCCTGGACGTGATCGCCTCCGTGGACGGCCAGAAGGTCGGCTCGCCCGATGAGCTCGTCCTCGCCATCAGCCAGCGCCGGGCCGGCGAGACCGTCCGGCTTGGCCTCGTGCGGGACGGCCGGGCCCTGGACCTGAACGTGGTGCTCGGGGACCGCAAGGACCTCCAGCCCAAGGGGCAGGGTGGAGAGGAGGACGAGGAGGAGGAGCGGGGCGGGAGCCCGGGCCAGGGGTCCAAGGAGGGCAACCTGGAAAAGACCTACGGCTTCACCGCCGAGTCCCTGAACACCGCCAACCGGCACAGCTACCGCATCGAGGAGGACGTGAAGGGCGTGGTGGTGACCTCCGTCGCCGCCCGTTCCGCCGCCGCCGAGAAGGGCCTGGCCCCGGGGATGGTCATCACCGCCGTGGGCACCCAGGAAGTCGCCACCCTGCCGGAGTTCCTGGCCCAGGTGCGCAAGGCCGGCAGCCGTCCCCTGCTCCTCCTGGTCCGCTTTCAGCGGGGGCAGCAGGCCACCCTGGCCATTCCCCCCCGCTGAACTCCGAAACCTCTGCGCCGCCCGGTCCCCGCCGGGCGGCGCAATTCTTTGATCCATGGATTTTGTGGCCCGGACGGGGGGCATCGGGTCTACACTCGTCAGTCCACCCATTAGGATCGCCCAATGGCCAGCCGCCTCCTCCTCGTGGACAACGACCGGAGCTTTCTGAAGGAACACCAGGTCAGCCTGGAAGCCGCCTTCGACATCGACGTGCTGAGCAGCCCCGAGACGGCCATCGCCAAGCTGGAGGGCGGCGGCTACGCGGCGGTGCTCATCTGCGTGGAGGTTGCGGAGAACAAGGGCTACGCGCTCTGCTCCGCGGTCCGGAAGAGCGCCAGGCTCGCGGACCTGAAGGTGGCCCTCATCAGCGCCAAGGCCACCGAGGAGGAGTACAAGCGCCACCAGAGCCTCAAGGGCAAGGCGGATCTCTACCTGCACAAGCCCATCAGCCCCATCCAGCTGGTGGAGGCCATGGGCACCCTGGCGCCTCCCAAGGCCGTCGATCCCGACAATCCCTTGGGCGACCTCTCGGACCAGGGGGCGGGGGACGACTGGCTCGACAGCCTCAAGACCGATCTGGCGGAGGATCTCGCCGCCCCGCAGGCCCCCACGCCCGCACCCGCGCCCCAGGCCTCCCAGGCCCCGGCCAAGACGATGGCCATCAGCGCGGACCTGCTACGCGAGCTGACCGGGGGGGGGGCCGCCCCAAAGGCTCCGAACCCGAGCGCCACCGGACCCCTCCCCCTCCCCGCCATGCCGCCGCCGGCAGCGCCCGTCGTGGCCGCCGGCCCGGACCCCCGCCTCCCCGAACTGCAAGCGCAGCTCGCGGCCCTCAACGGCCGTCTCCAGGAGATGCAGGCCCACGCGACCTCCATGGAAGCCCACCTGAAGGATATGGAGAAGGCGGTGGCGGACCGGGATTCGGCCATCGGGGACCGTGACAAGGCGCTGCAGGAGCGGGACGGCCTGATTCAGGAGCGGGACCGCTTCATCCAGGAGCGCGACGCCAAGCTGCAGGACCGCGAGACCGTCCTGGCCAAGGTCCAGGCGGACTACGAGGCCCTGAAGAGCACCCATGATTCCGTCACCCGGAACCTGGACGACCTGGAGAAGCGCCAGGCGGACGCCAAGGTCCTGCAGGGCCGGCTGGAGGCCGCGGAAGCCGCCGTGCGGCAGTTCGAGGAAAACGCCGCCAAGGAGAATCCCGAAGGCATGAAGGCCCAGCTCCGGGAGGCCATGACGGAGCGGCAGGAGCTGCTGCAGCAGGTCGAGACCCTCAACGCCCAGCTCGGCGAGAAGACCCAGCGGGTGGTGGACCTCATCAAGGACCGCGACAAGCACCAGCAGAACGCCATGAACCTGGAGGGCCGCCTGGAGGAGTTCGCCGCCCTCCAAGCCGCCCACGCCACCGTGCAGTCCGACCTCACCGAGTCCAAGGACCGGATCGCGGGCCTGGAGAAGAGCAAGGGCGACCTGGAGGCCGTGAAGACCGAGCTGCTCCAGGGCAAGTCCGACCTCCAGAAGGCGCTGGATGAGGCCAAGTCGACCCATGCCGCGGTCCTGGAAGGCCTGAAGGCGGAGCACGCGGAGGCCCTGCGGTCCAAGACGGCCGCCGCCGAGGCCGCCGAAGAGAAGGCCAAGTCCTACAAGTCGGAGCTCGCGGGCCTGGAAGCCACCCTCAAGGGCCAGGGCCGCGATCTCGTGGACATGGGCTCCCGCCTCGCCGACAAAGAGAAGGAGGTCGAGGCCCTCAAGAGCGCCGCCGCCGCCCAGGCCGACCTGGTCGCCGCCAAGGATGCGGACATCGCGAAGTCCGCCGCCGACCTGGAGGCCCTGACCACGCGCTTCCAGGCGCTGGAAGGGGAGCGGGAGGGCCTGAAGGCCGAGGCCGCCGCCAAGGCCGCCGATCTCAAGGCTGTCCAGGCCGAGGCCGCGACCCTCAAGAACGCCATCACCGGCCTGGAAACCGACAAGGGGGCGCTGGTCGCCAGGCTCGCCGCCCACTCCGACCACGCGGGCGCCGTGCACAGCCTCATGGACGAACTGGAGGGCCTGCTGGCGAAGCGCAAGGCCCTGCCAAAGCCCTGACGGATGCATCCCGGAGCGCTGCCTGCCATCGCGCTGCTCATTGCGCTGACGGCCTTCTTCGTCTTCGCGGAATTCGCGGCCGTGAGGGTGCGGGTGACCCAGCTGGAGGCCCAGGCGGGCCGGGATCCCCGCGCCGCCCTGGCCCTGGAGGTGCAGAAGGATCTCGGCCGCCACCTCAGCGCCATCCAGGTGGGCATCGTGATCTGCGCCCTGGCCCTGGGTGCCGTGGGGGAGGATTACTTCGCCGCCCTCTTCCATCCCCTGCTGGCCCGCCTGCCCTGGCCGAAGCTGGTGCTGCCCTTGTCCACGGCCTTCGCCCTGCTGGTGATGACCACCCTGCACGTCGTGCTGGCGGAGCTGGTGCCACGAAGCATCGCCATCCGCGCCGCGGAGCGGTGGAGCCTCCGCACCGCCGCCCCGCTGCTCCTCTGGTCCAAGGTCTCCCGTCCCCTCGCGGGGACCCTCATCGCCTTGAGCCGCGGCGTGGAACGGTTGCTGGGCCAGGCCCCGACCCAGGAGGAGTCCGAGGACCTGCACCTGCCCGGCGAGGAGGAGCTCAAGCGGATGCTGGAGCGGAGCCAGGCCTCCGGCAACCTGGAGCTCAGCAAGGGCGAGCTCATCGAGAACCTCTTCGAGTTCTCCAAGCGGACCATCAAGGAAGTGGCCATACCCCGGAACGCGGTGGTCTATTTCGACCTCGCCCGGAGCCTCGCCGAGAACCTGGCCCTGGCCCGCGCCACGCCCCACACCCGGATCCCCGTGGTGGAAGGGGACCTGGACCGGGTGGTCGGCGTGGTGCACCTGAAGGAGCTGCTCTGGGCCCTGCACGAGACCGAAGGGGACGTGGACCTGCGGGCCCTGGCTCGCCCCGCCTTCCTGGTGCCTGAGATGCGCCGCATCCAGGACCTCCTCCTGGACTTCCAGGCCCAGCAGCAGCACCTCGCCCTCGTGGTGAACGAGCACGGCGGGGTGGACGGGCTCGTGACCCTGGAGGATGTCCTGGAGGAGCTGGTGGGCGAGATCCAGGACGAATTCGACCGGGAGGCCATCCAGCTGCGGCGCACCCGCAGCGGCGCCTGGCTGGCCCAGGGGGGCGTGAAGCTGGAGCAGCTCCAGGACCACCTGGGCCTCAAGCTGGAATCCGAGGAGGACGCGGTCAGCCTGGGCGGCTACTTCCAGGAGCAACTCGGCCGGGTGCTGCGGGTGGGCGACGAGATCAAGGTGCAGGGCTGGCGCATCCGGGTCCTTTCCATGCGCGGTCTGGCGCCCAGCCAGTTCCTCCTCAAGCCGACCGAGCCGCATCCCGCGGACGCCCCCCATGCCGGAGCTTGACGGCTTCCTGCTGGCGGCGGGCCTCGGTACCCGGATGGGACCCCTTTCCCTCGCCCTGCCCAAGCCGGCGTGGACCCTCCAAGGCCGGCCCCTCCTCCAGTGGGCCGCCGAGGACATGCGGAACTCCGGAATGCGGCGGATTGCCTGC
>JBGASS010000210.1:0-5132 GCA_044229555.1 Holophagaceae bacterium | reverse complement strand
GTCTCCTGGGAACGCTTCTGCCGAGGAGCCTTACGGGGCCGGATGGGGGCGCGGTTGGGCATGGGGGAACACGAGTGGTGGATGTGAGCAAATGCTCGCATTTTTATAACACGCCGACCCGCCCGCCGGGCGGTTGTTCCGGAGGAACCCATGCGCCCCATCCACCTCGCCGCTTTCGTCCTCGCCCTGCCCCTCCTGGCCCAGGATCCAGGGGCCCTCCCGGGCCGCTACCAGCTCGTGCGGACCCCGGACCTGGACGCCAGCATCGACCGGGTCACCGAAGGGCTGCCCTTCTTCGAGAAGCCCATGGCGAACCACCGCCTCCGTTCGGTGAACCCCGCCTACCGGCGGGTGGCCCTGGAGCAGAGGGCCGGTACCGTGAGCATCCAGTTCGACGGGCGCAAGCCGGTGGAAGTGCCCCTCAAGGGCGGCCTGGCCTGGACCCGGGAGGACGGCGAGGCCTTCTGGGTCACCGCCGAAGCCCACGGCAACCGGGTGCTGCAGACCTACAAGGCCAAGGATGGCGAGCGGACCAACGAGTTCATCCTCACCCCCAGCGGGGACCTGCTGCTCAAGGTGACCGTGCGCAGCCACAAGCTGGCCAACGTCCTCAGGTACCAGATGGTCTACCGCCGGGCGGTGTAGCTAGGCCGGAAGGGCCGCGAAGCGGTCTGTTGCGGCCACGAGGGCCTTGGAGATGCCCGGCTCCGAGGCCCCGTGGCCCGCGTCCGGCACGATGAGGAACTCCGCTTCGGGCCAGGCCCGGTGCAGCTCCCACGCGGCTTTCATGGGACAGACCACGTCGTAGCGGCCCTGGACGATCACCGCCGGGAGGTGGCGGATGCGGTCCACGCCGGCCAGCAGCTGCCCTTCGCGGAGCCAGGAACCGTGGGCGAAGTAGTGGGCCTCGAGGCGGGAGAAGGCCAGGGCCAGCTCGTCCTCGCCCAGCTCCGCGACGGCCTCCGCGGAGGTGCAGAGGTTCATCAAGGCGCCCTCCCAGGTGCACCAGGCTTTCACCGCGGGCTTCTGGACCTCCGGATCCTCGCTGCAGAGGCGCCTCAGGTAGGCCTGGAGGAGATCGCCGCGCTCGCCTTCGGGAATGGCGGCGAGGAAGATCTCCCAGACATCGGGGAAGAGGGCCGAGGCGCCGCCGCCATAGAACCAGTCCAGCTCCCAGGCGGCGGACAGGAAGATGCCCCGCAGGACCAGCCCGGTGACGCGCTGCGGGTGGGCCTGGGCGTAGGCGAGGGCGAGGGTGCTGCCCCAGGAGCCCCCGAAGACCTGCCAGCGGCCGATGCCCAGGTGTTCCCGCAAGAGTTCGATGTCCGCCACCAGATCCCAGGTCGTGTTCTCCCGCACCTCGCCGTAGGGGCGGCTCTGCCCGCAGCCCCGCTGGTCGAAGAGGACGATGCGGTACTTCCGCGGGTCGAAGAAGCGGCGGTGCTTCGGGGAAGTGGCGCCGCCGGGGCCGCCGTGGAGGAAGACCACGGGCTTCCCGTCGGGGTTCCCGGACTCCTCGAAGTAGACCTCGTGACGCTCCGACACGCGCAGATGTCCCGCGCGGAAGGGCTCCAGCTCCGGATAGAGCCAGGTCCGCGGATCCTTCATGGGCGCGCTCACTCGAAGCGCCCGCTCTTCACCGCCTTCGCGAGCTCGAGCTTCTGGTCGCGCTCCTTGAGGGCGTCCCGCTTGTCCTTGCCCTGCTTGCCCTCCGCCAGGGCGATGCGGGTCTTGATGAGGCCCCTGGGATTGAGGTAGATGGCGAGGGGCACCAGGGTGTAGCCCTTGCGGACCACGGCCTTCAGGATCTTGTCGATCTCGGCGCGCTTCAGCAGCAGCTTGCGGGGGCGCAGGGGCTCGTGGTTGGCATAGGTCCCGAACTCGTAGGGGGAGATGTGGGCCTGCTTCAGCCACAGCTCGCCGTCCACCACGTCCACGTAGGCGTCCTGGAGCTGGCCCCGGCCCGCCCGGAGGGCCTTCACCTCCGTGCCGAGCAGGGCGAGGCCGGCCTCCCAGGTCTCCAGGACGTGGTAGGCGAAGAGGGCCTTGCGGTTGCGGACGAGATCCTCGGTCATGGCTCTAGTGTATTCGGGCATCCTGGGAACCCCGCCCCCGCCGACCATGCCCCCGCCCTATGCGCCCGGTCCCAAGCCCAGCCTCCCCTGGACGAACCTGCTGCGCCTGCGCAAGGACGCCCTGGGCTTCCTGTCGGATCTCCACGGCACCTACGGCGACGTGGTGCGGTACCGCATGGGCCCTCGCCATTTCCACCTGGTGAACCATCCGGACCTGAACCGGGAGGTGCTGGTGGTGCAGGAGAAGAAGGTGCGCAAGGGCATCGGGCTGCAGCGGGCCAAGGTGCTCCTGGGCGAAGGCCTCCTGACCTCCGAAGGCGAAGCGCACCTGCGGCACCGGCGGATGATGCAGCCCGCCTTCCACCACCGGAAGGTCGCCACCTACGCCGAGCTGATGGTGCGCCACACCGTGGACCTGCGGGAAAGCCTGGGCCCCGGCGCCATCCTCGACCTCAATGGCGCGATGACCGGCCTGACCCTCGCCATCGTGGGGGAAGCCCTCTTCGGCGCGGATCTGCGGGCGGAGAGCGGTGAACTGGGGGAGGCCCTCACCACGGTCATCGGCTCCTTCAACGCCCTCACCAACCCCTTCGCCGGGGTCATGATGCGTCTGCCTCTGCCCTCCACCCGCCGCATCGAGGGGGCCATCCGCCGCCTGAACCGCACCATCTTCCGGATCATCGAGAACCGGCGCCGGACCGGCGAGGAGGCGCCGGACCTGCTCTCCATGCTGCTCCACGCCCAGGACGACGAGGGGGCGAAGGAGCGGTTCTCCGATGCCCAGGTGCGGGACGAGACCATGACGCTCTTCCTGGCGGGCCACGAGACCACCGCCAACGCCCTCACCTGGACCTGGCACCTCCTGGCCCTGAATCCGGACGCGGAGGCCCGGCTGCACGCCGAGCTGGCGGAGGTCCTGCAGGGGCGGACGCCGACCTTCGAGGACGTGCCACGGCTTCACGTGACCGAGGCCGTCTTCGCCGAAAGCATGCGGCTGCTGCCGCCGGTGTGGGGCTTCGGCCGCGAGGTCCTCGAGGAGCTGGAGCTGGGCGGATTCCGCATCGACCCGGGCGACCTCATCATCCTCTCGCCCTGGGTCATGCACCGGGACGCGCGCTGGTGGCCGGATCCCCTGCGCTTCGACGTGGGCAGGCATCTCGGCGAGGCGAAGGCCGGGCGGAACAAGTTCACCTACTTCCCCTTCAGCCACGGGCCCCGGAACTGCATCGGCGAGCCCTTCGCGTGGATGGAGGGCATCCTCATCCTCGCCACCCTGGCCCAGGCCTGGCGCTTCAGGCCGGTGGCCGGACGTCCCGTCACCCTCGACCCCCTCTTCACCCTCCGGCCGCGCCACGGCCTGTGGATGAGCGTCGAAGCCCGCCCCTGAACCCGGAGCCCCCATGCCCCTCCGCCGCAGCCTGCCCGCCCTCTGCCTCGTCCTCGCCGCCCAGGCCCAGACCGTGGATCCCGCCCTTCTGAACGGCCTGCGCTGGCGCTGCATCGGCCCCTTCCGGGGCGGCCGTACGGTAGCGGTCTGTGGGGTTCCCTCGAAGCCGGGCCTCTTCTACATGGCCCCGAACCACGGCGGGGTGTGGCGGAGCACGGACTATGGCCGCGTCTGGAAGCCCATCTTCGACGGCCAGCCCACGGGCTCGGTGGGCGCGTTGGCGGTAGCGCCCTCGAATCCCGACGTGATCTACGTGGGCAGCGGCGAAGGGCTGCAGCGGCCGGACCTCTCCGTGGGCGACGGCGTCTACAAGTCCACGGATGGCGGGAAGACCTGGACGAACATGGGCCTGAAGGACGCCCAGCAGATCCCCGAGGTGATCGTGGATCCGCAGAACCCGGACCGCATTTTCGTGGCGGCCCTGGGCCATCCCTACGGGGCCAATGCCGAGCGCGGCGTCTTCCGCAGCCTGGACGGCGGGCGGACCTGGAAGAAGGTGCTCTACAAGGACGAGCGCACCGGCGCCATCGGCCTCGCCTTCCATCCCGCGAACCCGCGCATCCTCTACGCCAGCCTCTGGAGCCAGCAGCACGCGCCCTGGGAGAACGGGATCTTCAAGGGGGCGGGCAGCGGCCTCTGGAAGAGCGAGGACGGCGGGGACACCTGGCGGCCGCTGACGAAGGGGCTGCCCACACCCGAGCAGGGCCTGGGCCGCATCGGCTTCGCCATCGCGCCCTCGGATCCGGCGCGGATCTATGCCCAGGTGGACGCCGGCAAGCTCACGGGCACCTACCGCAGCGATGATGCCGGGGAGTCCTGGATCCGCGTGAACGACGAGACCCGCGTCTCAGGACGGGGCGACGACTTCGCCGAAGTGCGCGTGGATCCGAAGGACAAGAACTCGGTCTACGCCGCGAACACCTCGTTGTACAAGTCGATGGACGGTGGAAAGACATTCCACGCCCTCAAGGGAGCCCCCGGCGGCGACGACTACCACCGCGTCTGGATCCACCCAGAGGACCCGAAGCAGATGATCCTCGGCGCCGACCAGGGCGCGACGCTCACCGTGAACGGCGGGGAGACCTGGAGCTCCTGGTACAACCAGCCCACGGCGCAGTTCTACCACGTCAGCACCGACCACCAGTTCCCGTACCGGGTCTACGGCGGCCAGCAGGAGAGCGGCTCCGTGGCCATCCGCAGCCGGGGGGACCACGGCGCCATCTCCTTCCGGGACTGGCAGCCCGTGGGGGTGGAGGAATACGGCTACGTGGCCCCGGATCCCCTCGATCCGAACCTGGTCTACGGCGGCAAGCTGACGCGCTTCGACTTCCGGACGGGCCAGACCCAGGACGTGTCGCCCACCCCCTTGCGGGGCTCGGTGCGCTTCCTCCGCACGGCGCCGGTGCTCTTCTCCCCGGTGGATCCGAAGACGCTGTTCTACGCGGGCAACGTGGTCTTCAGGACCTCCACCGGAGGCCAGGCCTGGGAAGCCATCAGTCCGGACCTCACCCGCAGGGAGCTGCCGCCCCCGCCTTCCGTGGGCGCCTACGCGGAAACGCCCGCCGCCCGGATCACCCCCCGGGGCGTGGTCTACGCCCTGGCGCCCTCCC
>JBGASS010000209.1:0-5316 GCA_044229555.1 Holophagaceae bacterium | reverse complement strand
CGAGGCGGGGGATGCCGCGCTTGGCCAGTTCCCGGATGAGGTTGGGCCAGAGCTCGGTCTCCAGGGCGATGAAGGCCGAAGGGGGCGTCGCGAGGAAGGGTCGGAGCCCCCTTGGGTCGTCCAGGGGGAAGGCGCCGCCGCTGAGGAGGCCCCGGCCCGCGTCCCAGTCCGGCAGGCGCCGCTGGAGGAGTTCCAGACCGGCGGCGGTGCCGGTGGTGACGTGGATGCGGCGTCCTTGCGACGCCAGCCGGCCCACGAAGCCCTCCGCCAGGATCAGCTCCCCGACGCTCACGGCGTGGACCCAGATCCAAGCCTTCCCGAGACCCTCCGGCGGCGTCGCCTCCAGGCGCAGCCGCACGTCCGGACCCAGGCCCCGCAGCAGGCCTCGGGCCATCGCTCCGGCCAGGCCGACGGCGGCAAGGTAGGCCAGGTCGAGAAGCTGCATGGCTCCAACATGCCACTCCGGACTGGATTTTTCGATTTTGGATTTCCATTCCCGCTGCCTTCACGCCACTTGAACCACACTGGAGCCATGCTCGACGTCCTGCTCGTCACGGGCCCCCTCGGGGCCGGCAAGACCACGGTGGTCAACCGGCTCCTGCGCGCAGAAATCGCGGCTGGGCGCCGGGTGGCCGTGCTCATCAACGAATTCGGCGCCGTAAGCGTGGACGGTTCCCTGGTGGGCGCCGAAAGGCCCGAACTGGCGGGCATCGCCAACCTGGTGAACGGCTGCGCGTGCTGCTCCCTGCGGCCGGACGTGGTGGCCGCCCTGGCCGGCTGGTGCGACCTCCCCGAAGCGGACCGGCCCCAGCGGGTGGTGCTGGAGACCACGGGGCTGGCGGACCCCACGGACCTCCTGGACCTGGAACTGGAACCCGGCCTCCAGGGCCGCCTGCGGCTCGCGGGTTGCCTGACGGTCATCTCGGCCCTCACTCCTGTGGACCACCTGCAGTCCCGCACGCTGTTGCGCCACCAGGCGGCCCTCGCCTCCCTGGTGCTGGTGAGCAAGGCGGACCTGGATCCCAGCCTCGCGGTGGCTTGGGAAGGGAACCTGCGGGCCGCCCATCCTGCCCTTCCCATCGTGCCGTCCCGCCTCGGTGAACTGCCGGCGGGGGCTCCGGATCCCTGGCTGGGGGATCTTCAGCCCCGTCCCGAGGGCTGGACGGCCGCGGGCGCCGAAAGCTTCGCGGAGGCCCGCGCCCTCACCCTGCGCTTCGATCACCCCGTGGATCCCGCCGGACTGGAGCAGGTGTTCTTCGCCGACCACGGCGGCGGCGAGCTGCTGCGGGCGAAGGGAATCCTGCGCTTCGACGGCTGGCCCCCCGCCACGATGGCAGCGACCTCTGGGCCTTCCAGGTCGCCGACGGCCGCCTCGAGGTCGCCCCCCTGCCCCTGCCCCCGGCGCTGAACCTCCCCAAGCGCGGCGGTGGTCATCGGCCTGGGCACGGACGGGGCGCGCTGGCGGAAGCCCTGCGGGACCTCGAAAGGGCCCCGGCGGGTGCCCGAAGGAGGGTCCCGCTGGGTTCCGGCCTCGGGGATCGAATGAGGCTGGTTTGCCCCACCGCCTTCAAGGGCACCTTCAGTCCCCTGGAGGCGGCCGGCCGGCTGGCGCATCCCGGCGACCGCCTCCTGCCCCTCAGCGACGGCGGAGACGGTTTCCTGGAATGCCTGCAGTTCGTCCTTGGCGGTTCCCGCGAGACCGTCGAGGCTGCGGATCCCTTCGGGGCGAAGCGCGCCGTTCCCGTCCTGCGCCTCCCTGATGGCACGGTGGCCCTGGAAAGCGCTGCGGTGATCGGGCTGGCCGGCCTGCCCCATCCCGACCCGCTGAGGGCTTCCAGCCGCGGCTTCGGCGAACTCCTGGCGAAGTTCCAGGACGCTCCCCGCCTCTGGATCGGCCTCGGCGGCACCGCCACCGTGGACGGGGGCCGCGATTGGCCCAGTCTCCGGCTGCCCCCCACCCGGGTCTTCTGCGATGTGGCCACGGAGCTTCGGGACGCTGCGGCGCGCTTCGGCCCCCAGAAGGGGGCCCGGGCGGAGGATGTGCCCGTCCTGATGGCTCGACTGGCCGGCCTCGGCCTGCCCTCCGGCCCCTTCACCGGCGCCGCAGGAGGGCTGGGAGGACGCCTGAAGGCCCTCGGCGCGGAGCTGCAGGATGGCGCCCTCGGCATGATGGCGGTGGCCGCCTTTGACCGGGCCTGCCTGGACTGCGAGGAGGTTCTCACCGGCGAGGGCCGCCTCGACGCGAGCACGCTGGAAGGCAAGCTGCCCATGCGGGTCGCCCAGCGGGCCCACGCCCTGGGCCTCCGGGTCATCGGGCATTTCGGTTCGAAGGGCGAAGGCTGGGAGGCCGCCGCCAGCGGCTTCGACGAGCTGCGATTCGGCTTGGACTGATCAGGCCTTCTTCGGCGCTTCCTTCTTCGAATCCCCGCCGAAAAGCCGCTTCCAGAAGCCGGGCTTCTTCACCGGTTCCTTGGGCTTCTCCGGCTCGAGGGGCACCACGGTCGAGCCCGCCTTGGGCTTGGGCTGCAGGCGGATGGGATTGGGCAGCTCGGTGCCGAGCTCCAGGACGCCGCTCCAGTCCTGGTGGCCCTCGTGGGTCAGGCGCAGCTGGTGGACCTGGCTCATGGGCAGGGGCAGGCCCTCGAGGGGCGTGATGCCGATCTGCCGGCCATCGAGGAAGATGGCGGCACCCGCGGGCTCGCTGTGCACCGACAGCTTGAGGATCTTCACTTTCAACGCAATGGGGTTGGGCAGGGGCTTGCCGGGATCCAGGCGGCCGCTCCACTCTTCGTAGCCCTTCAGTCGCAGGTTCAGGATCTGGTTCGCGGCGCTGGTGACCTCGAGCTCCTTGGGGGTGCGTCCCCGGGGGGTGCCGTTCAAGCTGATCTCCGCCCCCGGCGGGTCCGACACCACGAGGGCCCGGAAGCTCACGGGGGTCAGGACCACGGGGTCCGGCAGGGGGATGTCCTTGTCCAGGGTGATGACCGTGTCGGCGAAGCCCTTGAGGCGCAGGGTCAGCACCTGGGTGCCGGAGCTGGGCACCGGCAGCTCGGACAGCGGGGTGCGGCCCTTGGCGACGTCGTTCAGGAGCACCTCGGCGCCGGCCGGATCGGAGCGGATGGCGGTGGACCAGGGGAGGCCTTCGAGGGCCACCTCGACCTGGGCCTCTCCGGGCTTCAGCTCCCGGGTGACGGGCACGAAGCCCTGCATCTCGAACTTCAGCACCGCCACCTTGCCGGGGATCTTGGCCTGGATCAGCGGGGTGGTCCCCAGGACCTGGCCGAAAAGATAGACCGTCGCTCCAGGGGGAGTCGTCGTGATGTCCACGCGCCGGGCCTTGGGGAGGAAGCGGACGGCCCCGAAGGCGAGGAGCGCCACCGCCGCCAGGCCCAGGAGCCATTTCAGCAGGCCGCCCCTTCCCGCCTTGCCCTTCCGGAGCCTCTGGATTCAGGACCGGGTCGGCCGCCTGGATGGGTTTGGTCTTCGGCGATTCCGGCCGCGCCGATGGCGCGGCCTGGGGATCTGGGGCCCCGGGCCCGCCCGGCACGCTGGAATCCCGGGATTCCGGCGGCGGCAAGGGGCCCGTGCCCGGGCGCTCAGCTTCCGGCTCGTGCTCCATGAAGAGGTTGGCCGCCCAGGAGGCGCTGTCTTCCAGGAGGGCGGCGGCGGCCAGGGAGGCCGCGTCCTCGTGGCCCATGGGGCCTTCCGCAGCCCCGCCGCCGCTGCCGGGCCTGGCCTCGGGAACCAGGGGTTCGAAGAATTCGGTGATGGGCTGGGGCGGCCGCGGGGGAGCCGCCTTTTCCGGGGCGGTGGCGGGCGCTTCGAAGGCCTCGGCTTCCACCTCCAGTTCAGGCTCCACCTCCTGGAGCTCGAGGGATTCGGTGGGCAGGGGGGCGTGGGCCGGGCTGGGCGTGGCCTCGGCGCGGTCGACGCCGAAGGGTCCGCTGGTCTTGATGCCGTGGAGGGTGGCGGCCCCGAAGCTGTCCTCCCCCTCGATGAGGTTGTGGAGCTTCACCCGGAACTCGTGGCCGATGGGCAGCGCGTCGCAGAGGGCGAGCATGAAGGCCGGCAGATCCTCGTAGCGGTCGGCGGGGTCCTTCATGAAGGCCTTGGCGAAGACCAGCTGCAGGTCCAGGTCGATGCCGTCGGGGAAGGCGGGAGCTTCGTGGACGATGCGGTAGAGGGTGGAGCCCACGCTGGAGCCCTGGAAGGGCAGGCGGCCCGTGAAGATCTCGAAGGCGGTGACGGCGAAGGCGTAGCGGTCGGTGGCCGGCGAAGCGTCGCTGCCCGTGAGGAGCTCCGGCGCCGTGTAGGAGGGCGTGCCGAAGACCATGCCGGCCTGGGTGAGGCGGCTGTCTCCTCCGCGGGCGATGCCGAAATCCATCAGCTTGAGGCGGCCGTCCCGGCGCACCAGCATGTTCTCGGGCTTCACGTCCCGGTGGACGATGCCCGCCTCCGCGGCGGACTGGAGGGCGGCCATGGCCTGCACCAGGAGCCGCAGGCCCACTTCCGGCGCGAGGCCGTGGCGGCTCAGGCTCGCGAGGCTGGCCCCGTCGATGAACTCCATGGCGAGGAAGGGCCCCATGGCCGGATCCACCCCCACGTCGTAGACCGTGATGATGTTGGGGTGGTTCAGCCGCGCGCTGATCTCCGCCTCGCGCTTGAAGCGCTCCATGGTGGATTCCTGCTCGTCGCCCCCGCCCCCGTCGCGCATGGTCTTGATGGCCACGGGGCGCTTGAGGAGGGGGTCCTGGGCCAGGTAGACCACGCCCATGGCGCCGCGGCCCAGCACGCGCTGGACCACGTAGCGTCCGATTGTATGGGGGTCTTGGGCCATGGATGGGAGCGAACGAGGCGGCCCCGGGGCTTGGGAGGGCGCCGTCCTGGAGGAGGGGAAGCCCCATGGTAATGCACGGGGCCCCGGGGGAGAAATGCCGGGAGCGTGTTTCTCCGGGAATTGGTAGGATTTAAGGTTCTGGAGAAACCATGCTCGCGGTCCAAAACGTCACCATGCGCTACGGCGCCAAGGTCCTCTTCGAGGACGTGACCACCACCTTCAACCCCGGCCGCCGCTATGGCCTCACCGGTCCCAACGGGGCCGGCAAGACCACCTTCATGAGGATCCTGGCCGGCGAGCTGGAGGAACAGACCGGCACGGTGCAGCGGCCCCGCCGCATGGGCATCCTGAGGCAGGACCAGTTCGCCTTCGACGCGTTCCGGGTCATCGACACGGTGATCATGGGTCACCGCCCCCTCTGGAACGCCCTCCAGGAGCGGGACGCCATCTACGAGAAGGCCGAGATGACCGACGAGGAC
>JBGASS010000208.1:0-5306 GCA_044229555.1 Holophagaceae bacterium | reverse complement strand
CGGAGACGAGATCGTGATGAACCAGGCCCTCTCCGCGAGTCCCTCCTTGTCTGGCCGGGCCTTCCGGCTGCTGCGCGGGGGTGCGGCCCAGGCCGCGCTCGCCCTGGCCCTCGCCTTCGGCGCCGCGGCCGCCGCCCCGCCGCTGCAGGCCCAGGGAAAGGCGGCCAAGGCCGTGAAGGAGAGCTGTTTCGACTGCCACGGCGAGAAGGATTTCGACGTCGAGGTGGGCGGGAAGAAGAAGTCCCTGTTCGTCGATGCGCCGGTCTTCGCGAAATCCGTGCACGGGACCCTGGCCTGCCGGGACTGCCACAAGACCCTGGCGGAGAACCACTCCGACGGCGGCGTGCCCTATCCCAAGGTGGACTGCGCCCAGTGCCACGCCGACGAAGGAAAGGTCTACAAGGCCAGCATCCACGGCATGAGCTCGGCCATGGGCGCCTCGGGCGCCGCCAGCTGCGCCGACTGCCACGGCAACCACGCCATCGTGCCCGTCAAGCAGGGCGATTCCCCCGTCTACAAGATGAACCTGCCGACGACCTGCGCGAAATGCCACGCCAACAAGAACCTCACCGCCGAGTACAAGATGAAGTACCCGCAGGTGGAGAGCCAGTACCAGGAGAGCATCCATGGCCAGGCCCTGCTGAAGAAGGGGCTGATCGTCGCCCCCAGCTGCAACGACTGCCACGGCATCCACGACATCAAGCGCAGCGTGGACCGCAGCTCCCCCATCAACCACGCCAACGTGGCGAAGACCTGCGGGAAGTGCCACGTCAGCGTCGAGGAGATCTACAACAAGAGCATCCACGGCCAGCTCCTCGCCAAGGGCGACCCCCGCGGCCCGGTCTGCATCCAGTGCCATTCGGCCCACCAGATCGAGACGCCCGCCAGCGGCCACTTCAAGTCCCTGGCGGACCAGACCTGCGGCAAGTGCCACGGCGACCGGCTGGAGCACTACCGGGACACCTACCACGGCAAGGCCATGGCGCTCGGCAAGGCGAACGCCGCCCGGGACGTGGCCGCCTGCTACGACTGCCACGGCCACCACGACGTGCTGCGCGCGGCGGAACCGGCCTCGCGGCTTTCCAAGGCCAACATCGTCGGCACGTGCCGGCAGTGCCACCCCGACGCCAACGCGAGCTTCACCCGCTACGCGCCCCACGCCAACCCCATGGACCGGAAGAACTACCCGCAGCTCTACTACGTCTTCCTGGTGATGACGACCCTCCTCGTCGGCACCTTCACGGTCTTCGGCGCCCACACCCTGCTGTGGCTATTCCGCTCCATCTGGCTCTACCGCCACGACTCCAAGCAGTTCCGCGAGGCGAAGATCAAAATCGCCAAGGACGACGAGCAGTTCACGCGCTTCCAGCCCTTCGAGCGCTTCCTGCACCTCCTGGTGGTGACCAGCTTCCTGCTCCTGGTGCTCACGGGGATGCCTCTGAAGTTCTACTACACGGACTGGGCCAAGGCCATGTTCGGGATCCTCGGCGGACCGCAGACCGCCCGCACCCTGCACCACTTCGGGGCGGTCATCACCTTCCTCTACTTCGCCCTCCACCTCTCCAGCACCCTCGGCCACTTCTGGAAGCACCGCGGCTTCCTGCGGGACCCGGAGACCGGCAGGTTCGCCTTCCGCCGCATCTGGGTCGCCATGAGCCACCCCGATTCCATGATCCCCACCAGGCAGGACCTGAAGGACTTCATCGACCACAACAAGTGGTTCTTCGGCAAGGGCCCCAAGCCCCAGTTCGACCGCTGGACCTACTTCGAGAAGTTCGACTACCTCGCCGTCTTCTGGGGCGTCTTCGCCATCGGCCTCTCGGGCCTGATCATGTGGTTCCCCGAGTTCTTCAGCCGCTTCATGCCGGGCTGGATGATCAACGTGTCCCTCATCGTGCACTCCGACGAGGCCCTGCTGGCCGCGGGCTTCATCTTCACGGTGCACTTCTTCAACACCCATTTCCGGCTGGAGAAGTTCCCCATGGACACGGTCATCTTCTCGGGCCGGGTCTCCAAGAGCGAGCTGCTGCACGAGCGGAAGCGCTGGTACGACCGCCTCGTCGCCGAGGGCCGCCTCGACGCGTTCCGCGTGAAGGATGAATGGGAGAGCTGGAAAGGCATCGCCCGCAGCTTCGGCTACCTCTTCTTCGGGCTGGGGGTGCTCCTGCTCCTGCTCATCATCTTCGCGATGACCACCCGCCTGACCCACTGAGGCCGGGCTCCGATCCCGCCGCCGCGCGCACCCCCGCCGCCTCCGCCTGCATCTGGGAGAAGCCCTGCCGCAGGGATCGGCGTCACAACCTGCGCCGCAAGGGAGCCGTGACTCCTTCGGACCCCGTTGTCCTATGCTGGGCCCAGCCCGGATCGGACCACGGAGGCTGATGTTCAAAGACTTCCTGCAGGAGACCTCACGCGCAACACCATCGGCCTTTTCGGCGTCTGGATCACGTCCGTCAGCGCCGTGATCTTCTTCTCGCTGTTCGGCATGGAGCTGGTGGGCTTCAGCGGGAGCCCCTACCTGGGCATCATGGCCTTCCTCATCGTGCCGGCCTTCTTCGTCGCCGGCCTGCTGCTGATCCCCTTCGGCGTCTGGTGGACCAAGCGCAAGGCGCGGAAGGCCGCCGAGGCCGGCGAAGCCCCCCCGGCGGAAGACTTCCCGGTCCTGGACTTCAATTCGGACAAGGTGCGGAAGGCGACCATGGTCCTGTCGCTCCTGTCGGTGGTGAACCTCATCATCATCGCCACCGCCACCTACAAGGGCGTGGAGGTGATGGGCTCGACGAAGTTCTGCGGCACCGCCTGCCACACGGTCATGGCGCCGGAGTTCACCACCTACCAGAACTCCCCCCACGCCAAGGTGAAGTGCGTGGAGTGCCACATCGGGTCGGGCGCCAACTGGTTCGTGAAGTCCAAGCTCTCGGGCTCCTGGCAGCTGATCTCCGTGGCCTTCAACCTCTACCAGCGCCCCATCCCGACCCCCGTGCACAACCTGCGTCCGGCCCGGGACACCTGCGAACAATGCCACTGGCCCACCAAGTTCGTCGGCGACCGCCTGAAGGTCCTTACCCGCTTCAGCGAGGACGCGGAGAACACCGAGCTCAAGACGGCCCTGCTGATCCACGTGGGCGGCACGCAGGGCAGCGTCTCCCGGGGCATCCACTGGCACGTGGACCGGGGCGTGAAGATCCGCTACCAGGCCGACGAGAAGCGCCAGGTCATCGGCGACGTGGAGATGACGAAGGCCGACGGCACGGTGGAGGTCTTCAAGGCGCCGAAGCCCCTGCCGGAACCCAAGAACGCCCAGGCCGGCCACGAGTGGCGAAACATGGACTGCGTGGACTGCCACAACCGCCCCTCCCACATCTACCGCCTCCCGGAAGACGAGGTGAACACCTCCCTCGCCTCCGGGCGCATCGACCGCACGCTCCCCTTCATCCGCCGGGAGGCCGTGGCGGCGCTGAAGGCCCCCTACGCCACCCGCGAAGAGGCGGTCCTGAAGATCCGGCAGGCCCTCGCGGGCTTCTACGCCAAGGAGCACCCGGAAATGGCGAAGGCCCGGTCCGCCACCCTCGAGGACGCGGTGAAGGACGTCATCCGCATCTACGAGGGCAACGTCTGGCCCCACATGAAGATCGGCTGGGGTTCCTACCCCACCAACCTCGGCCACACCCAGGTGGAGGGCTGCTTCCGCTGCCACGATGACGAGCACAAGACCGCCGCCGGGAAGAAGATCAGCCAGGACTGCGCCCTGTGCCACTCCGTCCTGGCCCAGGACGAGAAGGATCCGAAGATCCTGAGGGACCTGCTCAATCCCTGAGGGGCGGAAGGGAGAAGGGCGCCGGATACAGGCAGGCCGCCTGGGCCCGGCGCCCCTGCCGTCGACCTTGGGGGTGCGGCCGGGCGGTGGGATGATGTCCCCTCACCCGGGATCCCGATGCTCCCCCTCCTCACGGTCGCCGTCATGTTCAACCTCTCCCGACCCGCCGCCGACGGCCCCCAGGTGGGTCAGCCGGCCCCCGCCTTTCTCGCGAAGGACCAGGGCGGGAAGACCGTCAAGCTGTCGGACTACAAGGGCAGGTCGTCGGTGGTCCTCTACTTCTACCCCAAGGACGACACGCCGGGCTGCACGGCCCAGGCCTGCTCCCTGCGGGACGGCCATGGCGCCCTCCTCGCCTCCGGGGCGGTGGTGCTGGGGGTGAGCGCCGACGACGTGGAAAGCCACGCGGCCTTCGCGAAAAAGTTCGACCTGCCCTTCCCGATCCTGGCGGACCCGGACAAGGCCATCATCAAGGCCTACGGCGTGAAGATGCCCCTGATCGGCATCGCCAAGCGCGTCACCTTCCTCATCGACAAGCAGGGCGTCATCCGCCACATCGTCACCGACGTGAACGCGAAGACCCACGACAAGCAGGTTCTGGAGCTGCTGAAGGGGATGTAGAGCAGAAAACGGCGTGTCCTGGGTCACGGGCCTTTGGCGGGATCCTTGATCCGCGCTTGCCTCCGGCACCGCACCGGAGGCTCCATGTCCCAGGCCCTGTTCCCCGCCGCGACCTTCCCCGTGCTCCAGGGTTGGAACGTGCCGGGCTCCCTCGACCTGGGGGCCGCCTTCCTCCGGGCCGGCGGCTGGGCCCTGCCGCGCACGGAGGCCTTTCCGGACCCGGCCAAGGTCCGGGCCCGGCTCCAGGAGCTGGCGGCGGAATTGCGGGGCCACGCCCGGCTCGGGCTCGACTTGCGGGGCCTGCGGGAGGGCGCTGACGGCATGGTGGAAGCCGCCCGGGAGGCCGGGGTGGCCTTCCTGCTCCACACGGCGGACCTGCCCCCGGCCCTGGACGCCCTGCGCCGGGCGGCGCTGCCCAGGATCGCGGCGGTGGCCGGCCGGGACGAGGGCGCCCTCGCCTAGGCCCAGTGAGCCTCGGTCCTGCTGGCCCGCCCCGAAGAGGTGCAGTCCCTCCGGTCCCTGGGGCTGCCGGTGATCGCCCAGGCCGAGAACGAAGCCGAGACTCGGCTGGCCCTGGACTGCGGCGCCGCGGGGCTCCAGCCCCGGTCGCCCCGGGCCATGGAGGAGGCGCCCCTCCGGACCTTCACGGCGGAATTCATGGAACGGCTCGGCGAAGCCGGACGCGCCGGCCTCCAGGACTCCAGCCGGCCGCTGCCCCGCCTGCGGATCCGGAACCTGGACCTCGCCTACCCGATCCAGCAGGGCGGCATGGGGGTCGGGGTCTCCTGGGAGGGGCTGGCGGGAGCGGTGGCGCGTCAGGGCTGCGTGGGCCTCGTCTCGGCCATCGGCACCGGCTACCATCCCTCCT
>JBGASS010000207.1:0-5132 GCA_044229555.1 Holophagaceae bacterium | reverse complement strand
ATCGTGTTGCCCGTGAGGCCCAGCACCGGGATGCGGGCCACGGGGCCCTCCAGGCGCCGGATGGCCTCCGTGGCCTCGAAGCCGTCCATGACGGGCATGCGGCAGTCCATGAGCACCAGGTCGAAGGCCTCGGCCTGCACCGCCTTCAGCGCGGCCTCGCCGGTGGGGACGGTCTTCACGGCGTGGCCGTCGGCCTCCAGGACCTGCTTGAGCAGGCTGCGGGCCTGGGCATTGTCCTCGGCGACCAGGATGCGGAGGGCCGGGGGTTCGGCGGCCGCCAGGAATTCCTGGGTGCGGAATTCCGGCAGGGGGACCTCAAGGGTGAAGGTGCTGCCCCGGCCCTCCTCGCTCTCGACGGACAGCGCCCCGCCCATGAGCTCCGCGAGCTGGCGGCAGATGGCGAGGCCCAGTCCGCTGCCCCCGAAACGCCGGTAGGTGTCGACGCCGGCCTGCTGGAAGGGCTGGAAGAGCCGGTCCAGCTGGCCGGCGGGAATGCCGATGCCCGTGTCCTCCACCTGGAACCGGATCCGGTCCGCGCCGCCGCGGCGGGCCCGCAGGATGACGGCGCCTTCCTCCGTGAACTTGAGGGCGTTGCCCAGGAGGTTGAGCCAGACCTGGTGGAGGCGCGGACCGTCGCCCACCACCGCGTCCGGGAGCTCCATGGCCACATCCAGCTCCAGGGCCAACCCCTTCGCCCGCGCCCGGGGCCGGGCCAGGGCCGCCGCGCGTTCGAGGGCGGGGCGAAGCTCGAAGGGACGGGGGTCCAGGCGCATCTGGCCGGCCTCCGACTGGGCGTGGTCGAGGACGTTGTTGAGCATGGCGACCACGTCGTGGGCGCAGGCGTGGGCCAGCTCCACCGTGGCGGCGTCCGGCGCCTCCCGCCCCGCCATCCAGCCCTCCGTGAGGCTGAGGAGGCCGCCGAGGGCGTTGCGCAGCTCGTGGCTGAGGAAGGCCAGGGTCCCCGAGCGCTGCTCGGCGAGGCCCTGGGCCGACTTCAGGGCGATGTCCAGGTCTTTCGCCCGGGCGCGGGCCTGGAGGTTCGCCATCACCTGGCGGCTCAGGATCTCCAGCGCCTCGAGCTGGTCCTTGCGGAGGTGCCGCGGCGCCGTATCCATCACGCAGAGCGTCCCGATGGCGAGGCCCCCGGGCGTGGCGAGGGGCGCGCCGGCGTAGAAGCGGATGTGGGGTTCCCCGAGCACCGCCGGGTTGTCGGCGAAGCGGGGGTCCGCCGTCGCGTCCGGGACTTCCAGGATCCGCGGCTCCAGGATGGCGTGGGCGCAGAAGGTGAGATCCCGGGGGGCCCGCAGGAAGAACTGGCCCTCCGCGGAGGGGAAGTGCTCCCGCACGCCGACGTTGGACTTCGCCCACACCACCGTGGCGTCCACCAGGCTCACCACCGAGACCTGCGTGCCGCAGATCTGCGCCGCCAGCCGGGTCAGGGCGTCGAATTCGGCTTCGGGCGCCGTCCCCAGGATCTCCAGCCCGCTGAGGGCTTCGAGGCGGGCGGCTTCATCCGCGGGTCGTGCGGGAGCGGTCATGGGGCACCGGAAGGCCCTCCAAGCTAATCACTCCGCCCCGGGATGCCAAGCCTTCCCGCGCAGCAGGAACTGGACGGCGCCCAGGAGGGCCACCGGCGCCGTCACCGCCCGCAGGATCGCGGGCCCGAGGCTGACGGCCTGCCAGCCGGCGCCCTGCAGGGCCGCGAACTCGCCGTGGGTGATGCCGCCCTCCGGCCCGGAGGTGAAGGCGAGGGATCCGGGCCCCAAGTCCGGGTTCGCCGCGCCGGTGGGCAGCTCGTAGGCCACCCATTTCTGCGCCGCGTCCACGGCGAGGAGGCCCTCGAAGGACAGGGGCTCGAGGAACTCCGGCGGGCGCGTGCGGTGGCTCTGCTCGCAGGCGGCGAGGGCGATGCGCCGCCAGCGTTCCAGGCGCGCGGCGGTCTTGCGCGGATCGTGCTCGCTGCGGGCGTAGACCACCGGCTGGAGGCGGGTGGCGCCGAGCTCCACCAGCGGCGGCAGCAGGTCGTCCAGCAGGCTGAGCTGGGCGGACAGGGGCAGGTAGGCGAGGAGGGGCCGCGGAGCCTCCCGTGCCTCCGCCAGGGGCGCCACGAGCCGCGCCAGCGCGTGGTGCCGCGCCAGCTCCGCCAGGTCCGCGCGCCAGGGGATCCAATCCCCGCCCGCGCCGCCGGGGGGCAGGAGCAGCTCGAGGGCCGCGCCGGGCTTCAGGCGCAGCACGCCCAGGTGCCGGGCCTGCTCGTCGCCGAGGCGCACCAGGGCGCCTTCGGCGGGCGGAGCGGTGGCGCCATCGACCACGAAGCGGGGCAGGGACATGCCGACAGTGTGCCGCAACCCGGCGCAGGGCCGCCTTGTGGACGAGGCCGAAACCTGGATTCCGGAGCGGATCCTTGACCCTGCCCGTAACCTGAAAGCAGGAGGCTCCTTGACCCTTGCGTTTCTCGCCGCCGCGCCCTGGTGGGCCTGGGCCGGTTTCCACGCTTTCGTCTTCCTCATGCTGGCCCTCGACCTGGGGGTCTTCAACCGCAGGGCCCACGCGCCTTCCGTGAAGGAGGCCGCGGCCTGGAGCACCGTCTGGATCCTGCTGGCCATGGCCTTCAACCTCGGCGTATGGCGCTTCATGGGCGGCCAGAAGGGCCTGGAATTCCTCACGGGCTACGTGCTGGAGAAGAGCCTCAGCGTCGACAACCTCTTCGTCTTCGTCCTGCTGTTCGGCTCCTTCCGCGTCGAACTCCGCCACCAGCACCGGGTGCTGTTCTGGGGCGTGCTGGGCGCGCTCATCATGCGCGCCGCCATGATCCTGGCGGGCACCGCCCTGCTCGACCGCTTCCACTGGATGATCTACGTCTTCGGCGGCTTCCTGGTCTTCACGGGCCTCAAGATGCTCATCAAGGAGGAGGGCGACGAGGATCCGGCCAACAACCCGCTGGTGAAGCTCTTCCAGCGCAGCGTGCCCTACGACCCCGACGGCGGCCACGAGCGCTTCTTCACCGTGAAGGACGGCAAGCGCCTCGCCACGCCCATGCTGCTGGTCCTGCTCTGCGTGGAGGTGAGCGACCTGGTCTTCGCCGTGGACAGCATCCCGGCGGTGCTGGCCATCACCCGGGATCCATTCATCGTCTACACGTCCAACATCTTCGCGATCCTGGGGCTGCGCAGCCTCTACTTCCTGCTGGCGAAGATGATGGACCGCTTCCACCACCTGAAGACGGGCCTGGCCTTCATCCTCGTCTTCGTCGGCGTGAAGATGTGCGTCGCCGAATGGGTGAAGATCCCGATCCAATATTCCCTGCTCATCATCGCCGCCGTCCTGGCGGGGAGCGTGATCGCCAGCCTCGCCTGGCCGACCGAGCACCAAGGGGAGCCCTGATGGAGGTCTGGCACCACGCCCTCGAGCAGGCCCCCGCCTCGGGGCCCCACGTCGTCACCCTCGGGAACTTCGACGGGGTCCATGCGGGCCACCGGGACGTCCTGGAGGGCGCCGCGGCCCGGGCCCGGGCCCGCGCCGTGCCGGCGGCGGTGGTGACCTTCGATCCCCATCCCACGGTGGTGGTGGCCCCGGAGCGGCGGCCCCTCCTGCTCATGACCCTCGCCCAGCGCCTCCAGGCCTTCGAGGATTCGGGCATGGACCTGGCCTGGGTGATCCCCTTCTCCCGGGCCTTCAGCGAACTGGAGCCCCAGGCCTTCCTCGGCCAGCTGCAGCGGGCCCTGGCGCCGGTGGAGCTGCACGTGGGCCGGGCCTTCTGCTTCGGCCGCGACCGCGCCGGCGACGTGGCGGCCCTCGAGGACTGGGGGCGGCGGAACGGTTGCGAGGTGCACGGCCACGCGCTGAAGGCGCCGGACGGCGGCCACCTCTCCAGCACCCGCATCCGGGAGGCCCTCCAGCGGGGGGACGTGGTGGAGGCCGCGGCCCTTCTGGGCCACGCCTACGCACTGACGGGGATCGTGGTGGAGGGGGACCGCCGGGGCCGCCACCTCGGCTTTCCCACCGCCAACCTGCAATGGGAGCAGGAGCAGCTGCCCGCCAAGGGCGTCTACGTGGCGGAGGTCCGTTCCGCCCACTGGGAGGGTCCGCGCCTCGGTCTCACCAACATCGGCGAGAAGCCCACCTTCCAGGGCCGCCGCCTCACGGTGGAGACCTTCCTACCGGGCTTCGAAGGGGACCTCTACGGCGCCCGGCTGGAGCTCCGCCTCCGCCACCGCCTGCGGGGCGAGCGGGCCTTCGCGAGCGTGGACGCGCTGCGGGCGCAGATCCAGGCGGACGTGGCCGCGGGCATAGCCTGGTGGCCGGGAGCCTGAGCCCCGGGTGCCCCGGAACCTCCGCCCTGGCCCGCGCCACTGATTGATGGGACAATGGCCGTTTGGCTTGCCCTGCCTTTCCCTGGAGCTTCTATGTCCATGACCCGCACCGCCCTCCTCCTCGCCGCCCTCGCCGCCCTTCCCGCGGCCGCCGACACCCAGAAGAAGCCTCCCGTCTCCGCCCAGAGCGAGGCCGCCCAGAAGAAGGCCGACATCAAGCGCTACCTCCTGCTCTCCGAAGGCGTGAAGCGGCAGGTGGACAGCGCCAAGCGCAGCATCGTGGGCATGCGCCGGGGCAGCTCGAAGGAGATCCCCGAAGCCTTCTGGACGGACCTGGAGCGGTCCATCACCTACGAAGCCTTCGAGGCCGCGATGATGGACGTGTACGACAAGCGCTACACCGCCCAGGAGATCCACGAGGTCCTGCGCATCATCGACAACCCGACCTTCAAGAAGTTCTCCCAGATCGAGCAGACCGAAGTGCAGAAGGCCATCGGCGACTCCCTGCAGAAGGTCATGGAGGACAATTCCAAGCGCCTCATGCCCAAGCACCAGGCCGCCAAGGGCGCCCCCAAGACGGATGCCCCCAAGGCCGACGCCAAGAAGAACTGAGCCCTCCGATGGCCGCGCCCGATCCGCTTCCGGCCGCCACGCTGCTTTCCCTCCGCATCGGCCGCGTCCAGTCCCCCGGGGACCCGGACGCGGCCGATCCGCTGCTGAAGCCCTGGCGCAGCGCCATCTTCACGGGGCCCGCGGCGGGTCCCCTGCTCCTCTCCCGCCTCGGGCTGGCGGGGGACGAGGTCGGCGATCCGCGCCACC
>JBGASS010000206.1:0-5133 GCA_044229555.1 Holophagaceae bacterium | reverse complement strand
ACGTCGCCGTGGTGCTTCTCATCCAGAAGCTTGAAGAGGCCCGGGAAGCTGTCGCAGTACTTGAAGCACATGCGGCAGCCGTGGCAGATCTCGAAGGCCCGCTCCACCTCCTCCTTCAGCAGGGCCTCGTCCCAGTAGGCGGGCGCCGCGGTGTCGTAGATGGTGCTGGGGCCGGCGACATAGCTGATGCGGTGCCCGGGGGTGGTCTCGGGACGGTCGTGGTCGCCCACGTCGAAAGACTCGGCCATGAGGGCTCCTGGAGGCGACCACCGGGGGACGCGAAGCGCTTCGCGTCCCCCGGCGTCGGCGGTTCCGCCTAGCTGATGCTGTCCAGCATCTTCTGGAAGCGGCCCGCGTGGCTCTTCTCCGCCTTGGCCAGGGTCTCGAACCAGTCGGCGATCTCGGCGAAGCCCTCCTCCCGGGCGGTCTTGGCCATGCCGGGATACATGTCCGTGTACTCGTGGGTCTCCCCGGCGATGGCCGCCTTGAGGTTGAGCACGCTGTCGCCGATGGGCAGGTCCGTGGCCGGGTCGCCCACCGCCTTCAGGTAGTCCAGGTGGCCGTGGGCGTGGCCCGTCTCCCCGTCGGCGGTCTCCTTGAAGTTGCCGGCGACTTCCGGATAGCCCTCGATGTCGGCGACCTTGGCGAAGTAGAGGTAGCGGCGGTTGGCCTGGCTCTCGCCCGCGAAGGCGTCCTTCAGGTTCTGGTGGGTCTTGCTGCCCTTGAGGTTGCTCATGTCTGCCTCCATGGATGTCGGGGGGGGGATTCCCAGAGGCATCTTAGGCACCTTGAATGCCAGAACCAGAGGCCTTAATTCCCAAGGGTTCCGCCGCCGGCGGCGGGCGGCCTCCCCGGCCCGCCGCGAGACCGCTCCCGGAATTCCGTGAGACGGCGGTTTCAGGCCTCGGCGCCGCCGGCGTCGAGCCGGTCCACCAGGGGGTAGAGCTCCCGGTCCTCCAGGTGGATCCTCCGGTGCAGCACGTCCAGGGCCGAGAGCAGCTCCACCGAGAAGCCGTAGGGGTCCATCCGGAGCGCCTCGGCGGTCTCCCAGCGGGTGACCAGGGCCTCGAACTCCCCGTGGATCCGGCCCATCTCCGCCTGGTAGGCCGCGGCGAGCTCCCGCACGGGGCCCTTCCCGTGACGGAGCAGCTCAGGATAGAGCTCGTGGTCCTCCAGCCTCAGGTGCGCCCGCAGCTTCGCCGCCAGGTCCAGGAGGGCGGCGTGGATGGGCTCCGGATCCCCGGTGAGGCGCTCGGGGTCGAGGCTGCCCGTGAGGCTGCCGGCGAGGCCGATGATCTCGCGGTGCTGCGCGCGGTAGGGCTGGGTGCGGTCCAAGGGAGGGCTCGAGTCGAAACCCAGGGTGTATCAGAGGGCGCGGAACAATGCCAGCACCGAGACCCCGGCAGCGCCCGCCGAGGCGAGGGCTTCGGCGCCGCGCAGGAGGGTGGTCCCGGTGGTCCAGACGTCGTCCACCAGCCGGATGGCCTTCCCCCGCACCTCGCAGCCGGGCCGGAGCCGGATGGCCTTGCGGGCCAGGCGGCGGCGCTCGCTTTCGGGCCGGCCGGTCTGGCCCGGGGCCCGCCAGTGCTTGCGCAGGGTCCGCTGGAAGGGCAGGCCGAGGCGGGCCGCGAGGCGCCGCGCCGCGTCCTCGGCGAAGTCCCCGCCCCGGCGCAGGTCCCGCCACCAGAAGGTGGGCGCGCAGGTCACCAGCTCCGCCTTCCCCGCCCAGGCGGGCAGGGGCGCGGCGTCCAGGCGCTTCAGGAGCGCGGCGCGCCAGCCCCATTCGCCGGCCTTGATGGCCGGGAGCAGCAGGACGCCGAGGGCCGGCCGCCCGCCGTGGTAGTCCCAGAGGGCGTCCCCATGGTTCCAGGCGACGGGTTCCGGGCATTCCTCGCCGGTTTCATGGGGAAGCGCGCAGCGCGGACAGCGGCCCGTGGGGAGAGGCCGCAGTCCCTCCCAGCAGCGTCCGCAGAGGCCGGCCTCCGCGGCGGCGTCCAGGGGGCGCAGGCACCCTCGGCAGGGGACGCCAAGGCCGTGGACCAGCCCGGCGGCGCGCACCTCAGGCGTCCTTGGGGCGGCCCCGGGTCAGCGCGTAGAGGGGAAATCCCAGGGCCACCAGGGCCAGGCCCGGCCAGGTGAAGGAGGGCTTCTTCACCATGAGCGCGCCCATGATGGCGAGGGCGCCGAGGAGGTAGAGGGCGGGCAGGACGGGGTAGCCCCAGGCCTTCACCGGGCGCTCCAGGTCGGGCTTCCGGATCCGCAGCCAGAAGACGCCGCCCACGGTGAGGACGTAGAAGAGGAGGGCCGCGAAGATGACGTAGTCGAGGAGCTGGCCGTAGCTGCCGGTCATGGTGAGGAGGCAGGTCCACACGGCCTGGATGGCCAGGGAGAAGGCGGGCACCCCGGCGGCGTTGAGGCCTTCGGCCTTCTTCAGGAAGAGGCCGTCGGCGGCCATGGTCTGGTAGACCCGCGCCCCGCTGAGCACCAGGCCGTTCACGCAGCCGAACATGGACACCAGGATGGCGGCGCTCATGAGCTTGCCGCCGCCTGATCCAAGCACCGCCTGCAGGGCGGCGCTGCCCACCCGGGCGGAGGGCGCGGCGGCGATGCCCGCGGGCCCGAGCACCTTCACGTAGATCACGTTGGCCAGGATGTAGAGGCCGCACACGAGGCTGGTGCCGATGAAGAGGGAGAGGGGGATCGTCCGCTTCGGGTCCTTCACCTCCCCGGCGATGAAGGTGACGGCGTTCCAGGCGTCGGCGGAGAAGAGGCTGCCGGTCTGGACGACGAGGAGGGCCACCAGCCACGCGGTGCCCGCGGGCGCGTTCGCCAGGGGCGCGGGATCCGGCGCGGTGCCGGGATTCAACACGAGGCCCAGGAGGATGAGCCCCGCGAGGCTGGCGATCTTCACCACCGTGAAGATGTTCTGCACCCGGGCGCCCAGCTTCACGCCGTGGAAGTTCACGTAGCTGAGGAGGAGGACGATGGCGATGCCGGAGAGCCGCGCGGTGGTGAGGCCCAGGTCGTAAGGCCCGACGGTGATCTCCGAGGTGACCTGCCACGGGTTCACGTGGAAGGGCCCCATGAGCCAGCGCGTTTCGCTCACCGCCGGCCAGAAGGTGCCGAGGTACTTGCCGAAGCCCACCGCCACGGCGGCGATGGTGCCGCACTCGATGACGGCGAAGAAGGTCCAGCCGTAGAGGTAGCCTGTCAAAGGCCCGTAGATCTCCTTGAGGTAGGTGTACTGGCCGCCGGCGTGGGGGTAGATGCCCGCCAGCTCGCCGTAGCTCAGGGCTCCGGCGACGGTGAGGAAGGCCGTCAGCGCCCAGCCCCAGATGAGGAAGGACCCGCTGCCGCCCTCCTTCACCATGTCCGCGGCGACGATGAACACGCCGCTGCCGATCATGGAGCCCGCGATCAGCATGGTCGCGGAAAAGAGCCCCACGTGGCGCTGGTAGCCGCCTTCGCTCATGGTCACCTCGGGTTGGTTGGATCCAGGTTAACGAAAAAGCTCCCCGGCGGGCCGGGGAGCTTCGTGATGCGGGGTCCGCTCAGTTGTGGCCGAAGGTCTTGATGGCCCAGATGAGGGTGGGGATGAAGCCGATGACGGCAAGGGCGAGGATGCCCATGTGCATCGTCTTCCGCGCGTCGCTCGCATCGGCGGTGCGGCTGTGCTTCCAGCCGTACAGCGCGTAGATCGCGAGGCCAACCTCCAGCCAGAGCAGGAGCCGGATCCAGGTGTCGTGGGGCAGGCCGCTCATGACCCAGCCGCAGGAAAGCGCTCCCGCCAGGCCGATGGCCCAAGCGCCGGCGAGGCCGCCGGGCACCTTGAAGGGCCGCTCGATGGTGGGATTGGCGATGCGGAGCAGGGGCACGCCGATGCACACGAGGACGAAGGCCAGCAGCGTGCCGATGGAGACCAGCTCGCCCACGAGGCTCATGGGCATGAGGCCGCCGCAGAGGGCCACGAAGATGCCCGTCATCACGGTGGCCACGTGGGGTGTGCCGAATTTCGGATGGGCGTTGCCGAACCAGGGCAACAGCCCGTCCTTGCTCATGGCGTAGAAGATGCGGGTCTGGCCCATCATCATCACGAGGATCACCGAGGTCAGGCCGGAGATGGCGCCCAGCTTGATGACGAAGGTGAAGATCTTCTGGGCGGCTGGAGACCACCCGCGCAGCTCTACGATACGGTCGATGCCCACGGCGATGGGATCGGGCACACCCAGCTGCTTGTAGGGGACGACGCCGGTGAGCACGAGGGCCACCAGGATGTAGAGGATGGTGCAGATGATCAGGGAGCCCATGATGCCGATGGGCAGGTCCCGCTTGGGGTTCTTGGCCTCCTGGGCCGTGGTGCTCACGGCGTCGAAGCCGATGTAGGCGAAGAAGACCACGCCGGCCCCCGTGAGGACGCCGCCGTTCAGCCAGCCGTAGCGGTTCACACCATTCACGACCTCCTGGGGCGGCACGAGGGAGGTCAGGGCGCCACCGGCAGGATTCACGTGCAGGTTGGTGCCGTTGATCATCGCGATGCCCAGGACGATGAAGACCACCACGATGGTCACCTTGATGACCACGATGATGTTGTTCACCGTGGCGCTCTCCTTGATTCCCTTGTAGAGGATCGCCGCCACCAGCAGCGCGATGAAGCTCGCCGGGAGGTTCCAGATGCCGTGGGCCTGGGTGCCGTCACCCAGGGTGACCATCTCCCAGGGACCCTTCGTGAACTTGATAAAGGTGTCCGCGAACTGGATGCCGAGGGTCTTATGCAGGATTGAATAGAGGTATCCGGACCAGGCGGCGCTTACGGTGACGGCCCCGAAGGCGTACTCCAGCACCAGGTCCCAGCCGATGATCCAGGCGATGAATTCGCCCATGGTGGCGTAGGAGTAGGCGTAGGCCGAACCCGCCACGGGGATCATGGCGGCCATCTCGGCGTAGCAGAGGCCGGCGAAGGCGCAGAGGATGCCACCGATGATGAAGCTGTACACGATGCCGGGACCCGCGTAGTTCGCGGCGGCGGTGCCGGTGAGGGAGAAGATGCCGGCGCCGATGATGGCGCCGATGCCGAGCATGGTGAGGTTGAAGGCGCCCAGGTGGCGCTTCCGAGTGCCGCCCCCGTGCCCGCCT
>JBGASS010000205.1:0-5213 GCA_044229555.1 Holophagaceae bacterium | reverse complement strand
AGATCACCCCCGCTGGCCTGGTGAGCACCTTCGCCGGGCAGGCCTTCCAGAGCGGCTCCGCCGACGGCGCCGGCGGCGCGGCCCGCTTCAGCTACCCCACGGGCGTCGCCATCGATCCCGCGGGCAACCTCTACGTCGCGGACTCCTCGAACGCCGCGATCCGAAAGATCACGCCCGCGGGCGTCGTCACCACCCTCGCGGGCCAGGCCGGCGCGGCCGGCAACGTGGACGGGCTCGGTTCCGCGGCCCGCTTCCGCAACCCCAACGCCATCACCCTGGACGGCGCCGGGAACCTGTACGTCAGCGACGCCACCGCCAAGACCATCCGGAAGGTCACGCCGGCGGGGCAGGTGACGACCCTGGCCGGGGTCGATCAGGCGACGGGCAGCGTCGACGGCGTCGGCGCCACCGTCCGCTTCAACACCCTCCGGGCCCTCGCCCATCATGCCGGCCTCAACGCGCTCTTCATCGCCGACGCCGGCAACAGCACCCTGCGCAGGCTGGACCTCGCCACGGGGGTGGTGAGCACCGTCGCCGGCAGCAGCGGAAGCTCGGGCCTCCAGGACGGCGTCGGCAGCGCCGCCCGGTTCAGCTGGACCTGCGGCGTGGCGGTGGACAGCCAGGGCAACGTGATCCTGGCGGACTACAGCTCCGGGACCATTCGGCGCTTCGTGCCGGCGACCCAATCCGTCACCACCGTGGCCGGCAACGGCACGCGGACCCACGCCGACGGCGCCGCCGCCTCCGCCAGCTTCCACGGCCCCGTGGGCCTCTTCTGCGAACCCAACGGCGACATCCTGGTGAGCGACTACATCGAGGGAACCCTGAGGAAGATCTCCGGAGGCCAGGTGAGCACCTGGGGCGGCTCGCCCCTCTTCCTGGGTTATGCCGATGGCAACCGAACCCAGGCGCGGTTCAACTACTCCCGCGGCCTCGGCCGGGACGCGGCCGGCAACGTGTACGTGACCGAGTACTACAACTTCGCGGTGCGGAAGCTGAACGCCTTCGGGACGGCGAGCACTCTGGGCGACGCCGCTTCATCCTCAGCGCCGTCGACGGCCGCCGCCGCCGCCCGCTTCAGCCGGAGCCTCGCCCCGAACCACGCCGTGGATGCGGCGGGCAACCTCTACATCGGCGATTCCAACAACCACACGGTGCGGAAGGTGGCCCCCGACGGCACCACCACGACCCTCGCGGGCCTCGCCGGCGCCTCCGGAACCGCCACCGGCGCCGGCCCGGCGGCCCGATTTTTCAACCCCGCGGGCACGGCGGTGGACGCAGCCGGCAACGTCTACGTCTGCGACTACTCGAACCATGCCATCCGCAAGATCACCCCCGCCGGGGTGGTGACGAACTTCGCGGGCCAGCCCGGGACCCCCGGGTTCGTGGACGCGGCGGGCGCGGCGGCCCGGTTCACCTACCCCCTCGGCATCACCGTGGACGGCGCCGGAAACCTCTACGTGACCGACACCTCCAATTCCGCCGTGCGCAAGATCACGCCCGGGGGCGTGGTGAGCACCCTCGCCGGCGGCACCAGCGGCTACCAGGACGGGAGCGGCGCCGCCGCGAAGTTCAGCTACACGAAGGGCATCGCGATCCTGGGGGACGGCTCCCTCTACGTCGTGGACGACAACATGGTTCGCCGGATCACCGCAGCTGGCACGGTGAGCACCCTCGCGGGCACCAGCGGGGTCTACGGAACCCGCCGCAGCACCCTGCCGGGAACTCTGAACGGGCCCTACGGGATCGTTCCGACCCTGGGGGGCGACCTGCTGGTCAGCGGCCCCGACGGGATCGTCCAGATCACCGCCCCCAACGGCCAGTAGTCCCGCGGCCCCGACCTGCGCCCCCGGGCTTTCCCGGGGGTGCTTCTTTTCCAGGCCGGGGAGGGCCGCCGCCCTGGGGAGCCGATTCCAGTCTCCAGCCTTCAGCTCCCCTCGGGCACACTGGAGGGCTATGGATTCGAAGGACCAGGGCCATCTGCAGGACCTCCTGCGCCTGCTGGAAGGCGCGGCGGCCCCGCTCCAGTCCGGCGCGAAGCTGCGCTGGTCCTCTCCGCCGGCCCTGGCCCTGCTGCTGGCCCGCCGGGCGACCCTGTCGGGCCGCTTCGAGGGGATCTGGGTGGACGCCTCCAGCGAGGCGGAGGCCCAGACCCTCGCGGGGGATCTCGCGGCCCTGCTCCCCAGTGCCGGTGTCGCCTACTTTCCAGGCATGGCCCCCTACGCCGGGGGCGAATCGAGCCCGCCGGGCCTCGTGCTGCGGGACCGGCTGTCGGCCCTCGTGGGTCTGCTCGAGCGCCGCGTCCAGGTGCTGGTGACGGGGCCGCTCGCGGCCTTCGAGAAGCTGCCCCACCCCACCTGGTTCAAGAAGCAGGCCCTGGAGCTGAAGAAGGGCACGGAGGTGCCCCGGGAGCTGCTGCTGGAGACCCTGGTGGCCCTGGGCTACCGGCGCACGGAGCTGGCCTCCAGTCCAGGGGAGTTCAGCGCCCGGGGCCTGGTGGTGGACCTCTGGCCGGACCACGTGGACCTGCCCCTACGCCTGGAATGCTTCGGCGACGAGCTGGAGCGCCTCACGGCCTTCGATCCCGAATCCCAGCGCCGCACGGGGGACGGGTTGGACGCCCTCACCCTCTACCCGCGCTTCGAAGGCGAGCGCAGCGGGCTCATGGAGGCCGTGCTGTCCCGGGCGGGGAAGACCCCCGAGGCGGAGGACGACGTGGCCTTCCGTCGCGCGCGCCTGGCGGGCCACGGCCACTTCCCCGGCGAGGAGCTCTTCTATCCCCTGCTGCCCCAGCCCAAGGGCCAGCTGGCCCACTGGGCGCCGCCCTGCCTGCGGGTGAAGCTCGACGGCGCCTGGTCCGCGGCCCTCCGCGAGACCGAAGCCGCCCGCATCACCCAGGGTGTGGAGACCCTGCGCCGGGGCGGCGTGGTCTGCCCGGACTTCGAGGACCGCTTCGCCGGCACCGATCCCAGCCGGGAGACCCTCAGCCTCACCGAATGGCAGGCGGAGGCCACCCTCGCCTTCACCGCCCAGCCGGCGCGGGAGTACCAGGGCCGCATCTCCGAGTTGGGAAATGAGCTCAAAGGCCTCGTGGCTTCGGGCCAGCGCGTCTTCTTCGCGGGCTCCACGACCGGCATGCGGGACCGTTTTTCCGAGCTCATCGCCGACCTCGAGCTGCCGGCGGTGCACGGCAGCGAGGCTGGCGCCCGGGCCCTGCACCTCGGCCTGAGCGCCGGCGCCGTGCTGCCGGAGCAGCGCCTGGTGCTGCTCACGGAGCGGGAGGTCTTCGGGCGCAAGGCCATCAAGCAGACGCCCCGGCGCGGGGCGGCGTCGGCCTTCATGTCGGACCTGCGGGACCTGAAGATCGGCGACCGCGTCGTCCACCTGGATCACGGCATCGGCGAATTCCTGGGTTTCCAGGAGCTCGTCGCCGGGGGCGAGCTGCACGAGGTGGTCCGCCTGCGCTACGCCGATGGCGGGGAGCTGCAGGTCAGCCTGGGCCGCGCGGACCTGCTCCAGCGCTTCGTCTCCGCCGACGGCCACGTGCCGCCCCTGGACAAGCTGGGCGGCGCCTCCTGGGCCAAGGTGAAGCGCCGGGCCAAGAAGGCCATCCGGGACATGGCGGAAGAACTCCTGAAACTCTACGCCAAGCGCAAGATGGAGAAGGGCCACGCCTACCCGCCGGACGGGCCGGAGATGGCGGAGTTCGAGGCCAGCTTCGAGTACGAGGCGACCCGGGACCAGGTCGAGGCCACGGAGGCCATCAAGGCGGATCTCGAAAGCGAGAAGCCCATGGACCGCCTCCTGTGCGGGGACGTGGGCTTCGGCAAGACGGAAGTGGCCATGCGCGCGGCGGCGAAAGTCGCCCTGGAAGGCAAGCAGGTGGCCGTCCTCTGCCCGACCACCATCCTCTGCTTCCAGCACTTCCGGACCTTCAAGGAGCGCTTCAAGGGCTTCCCCATCCGCATCGAGATGATCAACCGCTTCGTGGACAAGGAAGAGGTAAAGCGCATCCAGCAGGAAACTGCGGACGGCAAGCTCGAGATCCTCATCGGGACGCACCAGCTGCTGGGGGCGAAGAACCAGTTCGCGGACCTGGGGCTCATCGTCATCGACGAGGAGCAGCGCTTCGGCGTCAGCCACAAGGAGAAGCTGAAGAAGCTGCGCCACAACGTGGACGTGCTGGCCATGAGCGCCACGCCCATCCCGCGCACCCTGCACATGAGCCTCACGGGCCTGCGGGAAATCAGCCTCATCGAAACGCCGCCGAAGAACCGCCTGGCCATCGAAACGGTGGTGGCGCCCTGGAGCGACGAGCTCATCGCCTCGGCCATCCAGTTCGAGCTGCGCCGGGGCGGCCAGGTCTACGTGGTGCACAACCGGGTGGAAAGCATCCAGAGCATCGCCGACCGCATCCGGGACCTGGTGCCTGACGCGCGGGTGGGCATCGGCCACGCCCAGCTGAGCGACGACGGCCTGGAGCAGATCATGCTGGGCTTCATGGACGGCCGCATCGACGTGCTGGTGGCCACCACCATCGTGGAGAACGGCCTCGACGTGCCCAACGCCAACACCCTCATCGTCCACCGCGCCGATGCCTTCGGCCTCAGCCAGCTCTACCAGCTGCGGGGCCGGGTCGGCCGCAGCGACGTGCCCGCCTACGCCTACCTGCTCATCCCCGGCAAGGGCGAGATCAGCGAGGACGCGCGGAAGCGCCTGCAGGCCCTGGAGGACTTCTCCGAACTGGGCAGCGGCTTCCGGGTGGCGGCCATGGATCTAGAGCTGCGCGGCGCGGGCAACCTGCTGGGCGGCGAGCAGAGCGGCCAGATCCACGAGATCGGTTTCGAGCTCTACCTGAAGCTGCTGGAGGAGACCATCGCCGAGCTGCAGGGCCAGCCCAGCGGGACCTTCGACGTGAAGCTGGACGGGCTGGCGACGGCGGGCCTGGCGCAGCTGTCACGGCGCTGGATCGATGCAGCAGCGGAGCGCCTGGTGGCCTACAAGCGCGTGTCGAGGCTCCGCGACCTGCGAGACCTGGACCTCTACCGCCTGGAGCTGGAGGACCGCTTCGGCCAGATCCCCAGCGACGATGAGGAGAGCGCCCGCTTCTTTGAAGTGCTCAAGATCCGCGTCCTCGCCCAGCGCCTGGGCATCAGCGAAGTGGGCGTGCAGGGCGGGAAATTGAAGCTGCGCGTCGGCCCCCAGACCGGGCT
>JBGASS010000204.1:0-5496 GCA_044229555.1 Holophagaceae bacterium | reverse complement strand
CCTCGCGCACGGCGCGCTCGATGGACTCCTCGCTCACGGTGTGGGTGCCGAAGGTCTCGACGCGGATGCTGACGGGCTCGGCGACGCCGATGGCGTAGGCGAGCTGGATCTCGCAGCGGTCGGCGAGGCCGGCGGCGACGATGTTCTTGGCGATGTAGCGGCCCATGTAGGCGGCGCTGCGGTCCACCTTGCTGGGGTCCTTGCCGCTGAAGGCGCCGCCTCCGTGGCGGCCGGCGCCGCCGTAGGTGTCCACGATGATCTTCCGGCCCGTCAGGCCGCAGTCGCCCATGGGCCCGCCGATGACGAAGCGGCCCGTGGGGTTGATGTGGAACTTGGTCTGGGCGTCCACCAGCTGCTCGGGCAGGGCGTAGCGGATCACCAGCTTCTCGATCTCCGCGTGGATGGTGGCGTTGGCGACGGCCTCGTCGTGCTGGGTGCTGACCACCACCGCGTCGATGCGGGCCACCTTGTCACCGTCGTACTCCACGGTGACCTGGCTCTTGCCGTCCGGGCGCAGCCAGGGCAGCTCGCCGCTCTTGCGGACCTCGGAAAGGCGCCGGGTCAGGCTGTGGGCGTACTGGATGGGGGCGGGCATCAGTTCCGGGGTCTCCCGGCAGGCGTAGCCGAACATCAGGCCCTGGTCCCCGGCGCCGCCGGTGTCCACGCCCATGGCGATGTCCGGGCTCTGCTGGTCCAGGGTGACGATGACCCCGCAGGTGTCACAGTCGAAGCCCTTGGTGCTGTGGTCGTAGCCGATGCCCCGGACCACTTCCCGGACCAGCTTGGCCACGGGGATGTAGGTCTCCGTGGTGATCTCGCCCGCCACCACCACCAGGCCGGTGGTGGTGAGGGTCTCGCAGGCCACCCGGCTCTTGGGGTCGTCGGCGAGGGCCGCGTCGAGGACGGCGTCGGAAATCTGGTCGGCGATCTTGTCGGGATGGCCTTCGGTGACCCCTTTCGGAGGTGAAGAGGTGCTTGCCGGGCTTGGCCATGGAGGCTCCAGGGGGGCGGACAATCGCCGGGAGAGGAATATTCGGGGCCTGGGATGAAAAATCCGGGGCCAGGAGCGCCCCGGAAGGGTCCTCCAGCATAGCATCCGGGACCCTTCCCTTGGCCGGAGAGCGGTGCTATGGTGGGAGCACCCATTCCGGACGTGAAAACCAGGAGATCCCCATGATCCGTTCCCGCCTGAACCCGGCCCTGCCCTTCGCCTTGGCCGCCACCGTGCTGGTGGTCGCCCCGGGCTGCAAGTACTTCAAGAGGGCCCCCGAGGAGAGCAAGGAGATCAGGGCTGACCCAGAAGGCCGCGGAGCTGGACAAGGCCACCCAGGAGCAGCAGAAGGCCGGCGCCGGCCAGCAGGCCAAGCTCGGCCAGGCCGGGGCGGGGGACGTGGCCCTGAACCCCGGCACCATGCAGCTCACCGACGAGCAGAAGAAGGCCCTGGACGAGCGCATCAAGAACGAGAAGAACACCACCTACCAGGCCCTGCTCCAGGAGGTCCTGGACAAGGACAAGCAGATCAAGGAGCTGAACGACAAGGTCAATAAGCTCAAGGCCCTCCTGCCCAAGCCCGACCTCGCCGGCCCCAACGACAGCCACTACGGCATGGCCCTGCGCTTCCTCAAGAAGCGGGGCGTGAGCGACGACGAGGCCAAGCAGCTGGTCTCCAAGGTCAACCTGATGGAGAAGATGGCCCCGGGCTTCGAGGTCTACCACTTCTACGCCAACGGCGTGTACGGCTCCTGGGTCGCCCAGGGCAAGGCCAAGATCACCCCCAACGACCTCCAGCGCCAGGAGCGGGAGAAGGTCGAGGGGGAGCGGGACACCGCCGTGGCCCAGAACGAGAAGCTCCAGGAGGACGTGAACGACCTGGCCACCCTCAAGAAGCAGCTGGAATCCGACGTCACGGGCCTCCGGAAGGAAAAGACCGACCTGGAGACCAAGATCCTCGGCCTCTCGGAGACCAACGAGAAGCAGAAGGCCACGTTGAACGCCACGCACTACATCCTCGGGGTCAGCACGGCCCTCCAGGACCGCGGCGTCATCGTCGTGCCGGTCTTCGCCAAGGACCGGGCGGGGGCGAAGTGGTCGGACGAGGTCTTCGAGAAGGAGGCCAAGGACCTGGACCTGCGCTCCAACAAGTCCCTCACCATCACCGCCGCCGAGCTGGGCTTGAAGAAGATCGGCAAGGTCAGCGTGGTGCCGGGCTCCCTGACCAAGGACGAGCACTACAAGCTGGTCATCTCCGAGGACAAGGCCTCCGCCACCCTGACCTTCCTGGTCCCCGAGCGGTTCCGGAACGAGAAGGTCGTTTTCGCGGTCACCGAGTAACCCGTATTTTTTGTAGCATCTTTCCCTTTGCCAGCCCGGGGCAGTGGTCCTATCGTGGGGCCACTTCCCGTTCCCACATTCATGCGAGGTGACCTCATGACCTCCCTCCGAACCGCTCTCCATGCTTGGCGCCGGCCCGTCCTGCCCTTGGCCCTCGGGACGCTCGCCCTCAGCCTGGCCTGCAGCTCCAACATCACCCTGACCGAACCGGGGAACGCCGCGGGGGATCCGGCCTCGACCACCAGCCCCAATTCGGCGCTCTTCGATCCCAGCGCCTCGGTGATCCCCCTGCCGAACCTCCTGCTCACCGGCGCCGCCGGTCCGGTGACGCCGGTGGCTGGCGTGCCCCTGGCGCCCAACGTGGCCCTGGCCTACATCAACCAGAAGGAAGTGGGCGGCACCAACGCGGTGGCCGGCGTGAACGCGCCGATCTACCTCGCCTTCGCCGCGCCCGTGGACGCCGCCAGCGTGGCCGCCGGAGGGGTCAAGGTCTTCCAGGTCCTGCCGGACGCCAACGGACTGACGGAAGTCGGTCCCGTGGGCTTCCGCGACATCTCGGCCCTCTTCGACGTGGAGATGCTCGAGGGCGGCAAGGCCATGAACCTCTACCCCAAGGTCGCCCTGTCCCCGGGCTCCCGCTACGTCTACTTCGTGACCACCAAGCTCAAGGACCTGGCCACCGCCAAGCCCACCACCAACCTGGCGGACCTGACGGATCCCAACAATCCCGCCCGCCTCGTGGGCCAGGCTTCGGCCAACTCCCTGGAGTCCATCCGGGGCAACGTCCTCTCCAGCGGGGTGATCGCCCTCTCGGGCTACGGCAAGACCCTGGACGACGTCATCGCCAGCGCCACCGCCGACGCCTCCGGCAAGGCCGCCTCCGGCGCGGGCCCCACCGGCATCGCGAGCCGCGCCGAGGTCAGCCTCATGGGCCGCTTCATCACCACGGGGGCCGGCGCCGTCGTGCCGGATCCCGCGGCCTCCACCGGCGTCCGCGCCCCGGTGGAGACTTCCCTCTGGGCCTGGGCCAACAACGCCAACGTGCCCCTCTCGGCCAACCCCGCCGTCGCCATGAACTTCTCCACCGGCGAGAGCCGGGCCTGGGGCAACGGCGTCAGCATCGGCGGTCCCGGCGTCGGGACCTTCATCGGCTCGGCGGCGGTGACGGGCTACTACACCGCCCTCGGCGCCGCCTCGGCGCCAAGGGCCGCGGTGGGGGCGGTCTTCCTCGGCACCTTCCAGAGCGCGGACCTCAACATGGATCCCGCGGTGGTCACCGCCACCACCGGCAAGCCCTTCAGCGGCGACCTCACCGGCACCAGCGGCGTCTACCGGCCCGGTTCGGGGGCGGGCGCCGTTCCCGGCACAGGCGTGCTCCAGGCCTCCCGCAACGCCACGGGCCAGCTGCGCGGCTACTTCCACACCACCCGGGACGTGCCCTTCGTGTTCCTCGCCCCCGCAGGCGCCGCGCCCGTCGGCGGCTGGCCGGTGCTGATGTTCCAGCACGGCCTCGGCGGCCGGAAGGAGCAGGTGGTGGCCATGGCCAACACGGCCTGCGCCTCCGGCTACGCGGTGATCGCCATCGACATCGTACTGCACGGGGAACTGGCCAACAGCGCGCCCGCCGCCGACTGGAGCCCCAACTTCATCTCCCTGCCCTCGGCCCTCAACACCCGCACCAACCTCCAGAACGCCGGCTTCCACCTGTGGCGCCTGGAGCGGGTGCTGAAGCAGCCCGCCATCGATCCCACGGGCTTCCAGGCCAAGGTCGCCGCCGCCGGATTCCCCGTCAGCGCCGCCGGGGCGAGCCGCTATGTCGGCATCTCCCTCGGCTCCATCGTGGGCACCTATTTCCTGGCGGGGAACTCCGCCCAGACCGGCGGCTCCAACATGAAGGCCTTCCTGTCGGTTCCGGGTTCGCGCCTCACCTACGTGCTGCGGGACAGCCCGACCTTCAGCCCCACCATCAACGCCGGCCTCGCCGCCGCGGGCGTGCCCACGGGCAGCGCTGCCTACAACCAGTTCATGACCCTCACCCAGAGCGTCGTGGACAGCTGCGATCCCGCCTACATGACCTTCCCGATCTCCTCCGTCGCCCCCTCCCGGCTCTCGGGCCGGGTGCTCGTGCAGGAGGCCATCGGCGATACGGTCATCCCCAACTCCCACACCCGCTTCTACGCCAACAGCCTCGGCGGGCGCGGCATCCTCGGCGCCCCCTTCGACACCGCTCCGGGCTTCGCCCAGGTGCGCTTCGCCGCCGCCACGGCGCCCACGGTGTCCTTCCTGCTCGGCCCCGGCGGCCTGAAGCCCTCCCTGGCCCCTGCGGCGGACGCCCTGAGCGGACCGACGGAAGGCTACTTCCAGTTCGGCACCCCCACCACCGCCGCCACCCACGGCATGCTGCTGGACGGCAGCGCCAACACGCCCCTGGTCCAGAAGCAGATGGCGGTGTGGCTCCTCACCGGCCGGGTCATCGATCCCACGGACACGGCCCACTGGCCCATCGCGCCCTCCGGCGACGACGTGAGCGAAGTGCTTCGCAGCATGCCCTCCATCCTCGACGGGCCCTTCCGCTTCACCCCGATGGACCGGTAGCCCTTCGCGATTTACGGAAGGCGGCCGCAAGGCCGCCTTTTCCGTTTCAGGCCAGGCCGGGGAAGCGCTGGAGCAGCCGGGCCTTGGCTTCCAGCCGGGCCGGGGCCTCCGGATCCTTCCGGTGCAGCCAGCCGCGCAGGGCCTGCAGGTCCTCGGCGACGCGCTCCCGCATGGGCAGGCCCGCCAGGGCCACCAGGGCCGCCGCGGCGGCCAGGGCGAGGCCGCTCCAGCCGAGGGACTTCCAGCTCAGGAGCGCCAGCACCAGGATCCAGGCGGGATAGAACAGCGCCGCCCCGAGCACCTTGTAGGTGGCGGTCTGGTCCGTCTCGTCGTTGAGGCGGTTCACCAGCCAGCCCAGGGCCCGGTAGGGGGGCCAGAAGAGCAGGGCGAAGGGGGTCAGGGCCAGGCCCGCCAGGGCGTGCCCCAGGGCCCGGGGCAGCCATTCGCGCACCTCGTCCCGGGCGTAGTCGTGGCCCACCTGGTCCGGGCGCAGGCCCTTGGCGGCGAGCCAGGCCTCGGCATCGGCCACGGCCTCGTGGATGCGGCCGATTTCCTCGTCCGAGGCGTTC
>JBGASS010000203.1:0-5483 GCA_044229555.1 Holophagaceae bacterium | reverse complement strand
GGGGGCGACGCCGGTTTTTTCCCCGTCGACGCATGGGCCTCCAGCCGAGGCTTCCCGCGAACCTTTCCCCGGTCCCCCGGCATAAGATGGGACATGGACACGCCGAACCCAGCCCCCCCGACATCCGAGCAGCCCATTCCCGAGCTCCTGGAGCGCACCGTCACGCCCGGGGACCTCACCCTGGTGATTCCGGGCCCCGGCGAATCCACCAAGACCGAACTGCGGGCCAGCCTCTACCCGACCATGGACCTCACCAAGGAGGCCGTGGACTTCGGCCTCTTCCAGGCCATCAACATCGACCTCATGCTCAAGCACCACTTCGTGCCGGTGCAGGAGCGGGACGGCGACCTCCTCATCGCCATGGCGGACCCCCTCGACGTGGTCACCCAGGACCTCCTGCGGGTGCAGCTCAAGCGGCGCCTGAAGTTCCACGGCGCCCCGGCGAACCAGATCGCCGAGGTGCTCAAGAAGTCCGAGAGCGGCCAGAAGGTGCTGGACGAGGCCGGCGAGGCCCTGAAGGTGCAGGTGCTCCGCGAGGAGGACATCGACGACGAGGTCCTGGATCTCGAGCGCCTCACCGACAAGGACGAGGCCCCCATCGTGCGCCTCGTGGACACGACCATCTTCAACGCCCTCCAGCGCCGGACTTCCGACATCCACATGGAGACCACCGCCACGGGCTTCCTCATCAAGTACCGCATCGACGGCAGCCTGTATCCCGCCGCCGAACCCATCGACAAGCGCTTCGCGTCGGCCATCATCAGCCGCATCAAGGTCATGTCCGAGCTGGACATCGCCGAGAAGCGCAAGCCCCAGGACGGCCGCTTCAAGCTCAAGGTGCGGGGCCGGGCCATCGACTTCCGCGTCAGCATCATGCCCACCATCCACGGCGAGGACGCGGTCATCCGCATCCTCGACAAGGAGAACCTGAGCGAGGAGTTCAAGAGCCTGAACCTCGACATCCTGGGCTTCTCCCAGCGGGAGCTGAAGCAGCTGCGGCGCTTCTCCAAGGAACCCTACGGCATGTTCCTGGTCACGGGCCCCACGGGATCCGGCAAGACCACCACGCTCTACGCCATCCTCAGCGAGATCCGCAACCCCGAGGACAAGCTCATCACCATCGAGGATCCTGTCGAGTACCAGCTGGACGGCATCTGCCAGATCCCGGTGAACGAGAAGAAGGGGCTGACCTTCGCCGTGGGCCTGCGGTCCATCCTGCGCCACGACCCGGACAAGATCCTCGTCGGCGAGATCCGCGACTCGGAGACCGCCCAGATCGCCATCCAGTCGGCCCTGACGGGCCACCTGGTCTTCACCACCGTGCACGCCAACAACACCCTCGACGTCATCGGGCGCTTCCAGTACATGGGCGTGGAGATCTACAACTTCGTCTCCGCCCTCAACTGCATCCTGGCCCAGCGCCTGGTCAAGACCCTCTGCCCCAAGTGCAAGCGCCCCGTGGAGCCCCATCCCCAGAGCCTCATCGACAACGGCGTGGATCCCACCTGGGCCACCGCGGGCAGCTTCTTCGAGAAGGTCGGCTGCGTGGACTGCCACGGCACGGGCTTCCGCGGCCGGCAGGCCATCATCGAGTTCATGGGCATGAGCGACGAGCTGCGGGAGATGCTCACGAATCGGGCCCCGATCCGGGACGTCAAGGCCGCGGCGCGCCGCAACGGCATGCAGAGCCTCCGGGAGAGCGCCCTGGAAAAGGTGCGCATGCACCACCAGCGAGATCAACAAGGCGACCTCATCGAGGCGCCGGCGCCGGAGGCTTCCAGTTGCCCTGGCTGGCCTTCCCCCTCGCCGCCCTGGCGCTGGTGGGGTCTTGGGGATCCGGTTCTCCCCTTCACCGCCGCCGACGGTCCCGTTTCCTGCTGCTGCTCATCAAGGCCCAGCATGGACAACAAGGCGCCTGCTCCCGACAAGGGAGCCTGGTGCGGGCGAACCCGGCTCAGGCCGGCGAGATGGCCTCGCCTACCCGCCCACGACGCCGCGAACCCGATCGCCCGGATGCTGGCCGCCCCGGCCCTCCTGGAGGTGAGCGCCTGGATGCACCTCGCCGCGGCCTCCCTGGCGGGGTGGCACCTCCTCCCCCGGCGCATCGAGGGCGCCGAACGCTGGGGCCTCAGCCTGCTGCTGATGGTGCTGCCGGGTCCCTTCCTCCTGGGCCTGAACTGGGCCTCCTACCTCGCGGGTTATCCCTGGTTCCTCGCCCTCGCCCTGCTGGCTCTGGAGCCCTGCCCGGCGCCCGGCCGCCGGGCCCGGCAGCTCCTCTTCCTCGCCGCGGGCTTCTTCCTCGGCACCCACGTGCAGATGTTCGTGCTCGGGACCGGCCTGCTGCTGCTGGCCCAGCTGGCCGGCGTGGCGGCCCCGCGGGACCGGACGGGACTGAAGGCCTTCCTGCTCGCGATGCTGCCCTTCGCCGTGCCCCTCGCCTACGTCAAGATGGTGTCCCTCCATGCGAGCCCGGGCTGGCAGGACGCCTGGGCCTCGAAAGAGATGCTCATCCGGGGCGCCCAGACCCTGCCCGTGGCCCTGCAGGGCCTCGCCTTCGGCAACTTCCTTCCGGGCCAGGCCTTCCAGGTCTTCGGCGATGTGAGCTGGCGGGGCATCGGCGTGTTCTTCGCGCCCTGGCTGCTCATCGCCCTCGCGGAGGCGGCCTGGCGGCGGCGGTGGCCGGCCCTGGCCTTCTGGATCCTGGTGGGCCTGCTGCTCGGCGCGAAATCGGCGCCCTTCCTGTCCGGGCTCGCCATCGGTCCCCTGCAGGGGTTCCGATGGACCTGGAAGCTCATGCTCTTCGCCGCTCCCCTGGGCCTCCTCGCCCTGCTCGGTTCAGAAGGCTGGCGGAACCTGCCCCGGCCTTGGCGCGCGGGCCTCTCGGCGAGCCTGGCCGCCGCCTCCCTCGCCGTCTGCCTCCGGGGCCTGCCCTTCATCCTCAGCCAGGGCTCCGGCGATTTCTCCCCCCTCGGTGCCGAAGCCATGGTCGAGGATACCCGGCGCGTCCTTGCCGCGTGCGGTCTGCGGGAGGGCATGCGGATCGGCCTGGTGGATCTCCGCCCGGAGGCTTCCCTCCCCATCGCCCTCATGACCCTGCCCGGGAACGGGGCCCTGCTCTGCGGCTATGAGAGCGCCCACCTCTTCGAACCCCTGGACGACGCCGTGGCCTCCGCCGAGCGCTACGGCCTCACGAGCCAGGCCCTCATCAGCCCCGCCTTCCTGCGCCGCCCCGACGCCGACGCGTGGCTGGCGCGGATCGGCATCCAGGCCCTCGTCGCCGCCGGCCCCCTGGAGGGGGCGGAGGTCCGCTCCGCGAGGGACCGCCTCGGCCGCAGCGTCTGGGCGCGGCCCGTGCAAGGCGCGCGGCCCTGGACCTACCCCTGGGCGGCCGGCCCCGCGGAACTGCGCCGGCTGCCCGGAGGCCGCCTCGCGAGCCTGGAGCCCTCGGACGCCCCGCCCCGCCTCATGAATTCCCGGCCCATCGCCTGGACCCGCCGGAACGACCGGACCTGGATCGGCACGCCGGCGGGCATCCCATGGCCCTGGTGGTCCGCCGGCGGCGCCGTGCTCCTGCTTTCCTTGGCCCTCACGGTGCTGCTGGACCAGCCGCGGGCGAGCCCACCTGGGGCTTAGGGTTCCTTCACCAGGGCCGCGAATTCGGGCAGCTCCCGGAGGGGCGCGAGGAAGGGATCCTGGCGCAGGGCGTCCCGGTCCTGGAAGCCCCGGTCCATGGCCTTCCGGATCCAGGCCAGGCCCCGTCCAGTGTCGCCGGCCCGGGTCCAGGCGCAGGCGGCCTGGTAGGCGGGGACCGGGAGGTCCGGCGCGAGGTCCGCGAGCGCGGCGAAGCGCCGGGCGGCGAGGGGGTAGTCCCGCCGGGCCCAGGCCACGAAGGCCATGTGCTCCAGCGTCATCCACTCGCCGTCCAGAATGAGGGCGGCGAACCGGGCGGCATGGCCCTTCCGCGGGGCGGCAAGCGCCGAGAGTTCGCGGAGGCGGTCGGGGTAGTCCCGCTCCTCCCGCGCCGCGAAGATCCGGCGGGCGAGGCTCTGCGCTTCCTCCTCCGCGTCCAGCTCCGCGCGCACCTCCGGATCCTTCGCCAGCGCCTTGATGCGCTGCTTCGCCTCTGCGGACCCGGCCGCCTTCGGAAAGAGGGCGGCGAGGTTTTCGTGGAGCTGGAGGGCCCGCCGCTTGGCTCCCTGCCTTAGCAGGGCTTCGCCATCCTGGAACCACCGGTCCGCGAACTCGGCTTCCAGGGCCGGATCGAGGGGTCCCGCGCCCTCCCGGGCCGCGCCGAGGTGCATGAAGGCCAGGGCCCTCGCCGCCACGTCCGGCGGCGGCCAGCGGTGGGGCCCAGGGAAGGCTTCCCACCAGGGCCTGAACCCGCGGACCTTGAGGGAGCGGACCGCCTCCCGCTGCTCGAGGAAATTGAAGTCCTCCTCACCGCAGGCGAGGAAGCAGGTGAGCCGCGTGCTCTGCGCAAGCTCCTTCCCCTCCCCGTAGAAGGCGCCGAAGGACACCACGCCGAACACCTTCCCGGGGCGGTCCAGGGCCAGGCGCATGGCCATCCGGGCGCCCCCGCTGAAGCCCGCGCTCACCACGCGGCGGGGATCCAGGTTGAAGCGCCGGTGCAGGTCCTCCCAGAGCGCCTTCTGCGCCGCGAGGTTGGGTTCCACGGCCCCGTTCCGGGAATCCAGGGAACCCGCCACGATCCATCCCAGCCTTTCGGCCTCCGCCTGGAAGAGCTTCACCGGCCGGGTCCCGTCGCCATCCGGGGCGAAGGCCAGGAGCACCGGCCAGGCGCGCCCCGGCGCATAGCCCTTGGGCAGGTAGAGCGCGTAGCTGAACTTCCCGTCCGAGAGGCACTGGATCTTCGGCAGGAGCCTTCCCGGCTCGAGGGCCGGCGCCGGGTCCTCACCGGTCCAGGCAGGAACGGCAAGGATCAGCCCCAGCAGGAGGAGTCGCATGGTACAGACGATGGACGAAAGCCGCGGCGGGGAACACCCGCCCGGGGCGGGACGTGGCGCCCGGGGGGCGGAATCAGGTGCCGGCCAGGAGCTCCCGCTCCAGGCTCTGGAGGCGTTTGAGGCGGGCGAAGGTGCCGGGTTGGGCCGCGAGCTCCTCCGGCGTCCCCAGCTGGATCGCCCGGCCCTCCTCCAGCACGAGCACCCGGGCGCAGAGCTCCGCGACGAAGACGCGGTGGGTCGCCATGACGAGGGTCGTCTCCCCCAGGTAGGCCCGGAGGTTCTCCAGGATGCGGCTTTCGGTTTCCGCGTCCACGGCGGAGAGGGCGTCGTCCAGGAGGAGGAGGCCCGGCTTGCGCAGCAGGGCCCGGGCCAGGGCCGTGCGCTGCCGCTCGCCACCGGAAAGGGCCACGCCCCGCTCCCCCACCACCGTGTCCAGGCCGTCGGGCAGCCGGCGGACGAGGTCGTCCAGGGTGACCGCCCGGGCCACGTCCCAGATCTCCTCCTCCGTCGCTCCAGGGC
>JBGASS010000202.1:0-5207 GCA_044229555.1 Holophagaceae bacterium | reverse complement strand
CGTGCTCGAAGGTGCGGATGTCGGCGGCGATGGCGAGGACGCGCAGGGACTGCAGCTCGGTGAACACCGCCGGCGGGATGAAGCCCCGCACCGCCACGGCGCTCCAGCCCAGTTCCGCCAGCCGGAGGTTCATCTCGTCCAGGCTGGGGATGCGCTCCATGCCGATGCCCGTGGCCTCCAGGCCCCGGAGGTAACTGCCGTGGGCCTTGTCCTTCAGGTGCCCCGTGAGGCGCCGCAGGATGTGCCGCCACACCGCGTGGTCCCGGGGGGTGTAGGCGCCGTAGTCCTGGGCCACGATATAGCGCCGCAGGTGGGCGGGCAGGCGGTCGATGGCCGCCTGGGTGGGGGCCGCCTGGGTGGGGGCCGCCTGGGTCGGCGCGGCCTGCGTCGGCGAGGCCGGGGGGGTGGATGGCGTCATGGGGACCTCGGAGCTTCCAAGGTAGGCCCCGGGCGCTGGATCGGAAATCCATAAAAGATCGAAGCAAACGACGATTTAACGACGAAGTTTCAGCGGAGCCGCCGGCGCAGGGCCCTCAGGCAGGCGGCGGCCTCGGCGCTGCTGCCGCCGCTGGGGGCGAGGGCCACCACCTCCACGGGCTGGGGATCCTCCTCCGCCAGGCCCCACACCCGGAGATCCTTGGGGAAGGGGGCCAGGGCCCGCAGGTCCGGGGCGATGGCCGCGGCGCGATAGGCCCGCAGGGCGGGATAGAGCTGGAGAAAGCTCTCCACCCGCGCGGTCTCCTTCACCTGGACGCCCGCCCCGGCGAAGCGCGCCGAATTGGCGCCCCCGTAGGGATCGTCCCGCAGCCAATCCACGAAGGGCTGCCCGTCGAGTTCCCGCACCTTCAGGCGCCGCCGGGCGGCGAAGCGGGCCGCCAGGGGCGCCTGGGGCGAGGCCAGCACCACGAAGGGCAGGCGGGCGAGGACCTCCGGCTCGACGCCCCGGTGGGGGGGCAGGGGGGTGAAGCCCAGGGCCAGGTCCAGCTGCCGGGTCTGCACCTGCCGCACCAGGTCGAAGGCGCCGCCGAAGCTGGCCTGCAGCTTGATGCCACGCTTCGCGAGCTCCGTGGCCAGGGGCTCCAGCAGCAGGGCCGAAAGGGTGGGATTCAAGCCCAGGCGCAGGCTGGGCTCCACGGACGCGGAATCCTGTAGGCGCTTCAGGTCCAGGGCGTGCAGGGGGGTCTGGGCCGCGGCGTAGAGGCGCTCCCCCCGGGCGGTCAGCTTGAAGCGCTTGCCGGGCCCCCGCTCGATGAGGCTCTCCCCGGCGGTGACCGCCTCCTCGAGGGCGCGGAGGTGCTCGCTCACCACGGAGCGGGCCACGCCCAGGTGCTGGGCGGCGCCCTCGAGGGTGCCGGTCTCCACCGCCGCGGCGAAGGATTCGAGCCACGTGAGGTGCCGCGGCAGCTTGCGGAGGGCCATGGACACCTCGGGATTCGACGACGAAAGGGGGGGACTTGTTCGGATTTTCGCACAAGTCGCCGGCCTCCCGCCCCGGGGGCGCATTTGGCGTTGGGCCGGAGGGCCCCGGGCCCGAGAATGGAAGGCCATGGACCTCGCCGCCGATCCCCGCTTCGCCCCCTACGCGGACCTCCGGGCCGCGGGCACCCTCGCGGTGCCGGGCCAGGGGGCCTGCTTCCTGTGCGAAGGCCGGACCCTGGTGGAGGAGGCGCTGAAGGCCGCCCACCGCGGCGTTCTGCGGCTGGTCTCCGTGCTGGCGACGCCCTCAGCGCTTCAAAGCTTCGCGGGGCGCCTGCCGCCGGGCGCGGAGCTGCTGGAGGCCCAACCCGCGGCCATCGCCCGCCACGCGGGCTTCGCCTTCCACCGGGGCGTCATGGCCTTGGTGGCGGTGCCGCCGGAGCCCCCCGAACGCCGGCTCCCGGCCTGCGCCCGCCTGCTGGTGCTGCCCCAGACCCGGGACGTGGAGAACCTGGGCCTCCTCATCCGCTCCGCCGCGGCCCTGGGCCTGGACGGCGTGCTGGCGGGGGCGGGCCCGGACCTCTGGAACCGCCGCACGGTGCGGGTCTCCATGGGGGCGGTGTGGAAGATCCCCGTGTGGCGCCGGGAGGACCCGGCGGCCTGGCTGGAGGCTTGGCGGGAGGCTCCCGGCTCGGAGGTCGTCGGGGCCGCCCTGGGCGCCGCGTCCCTCGCCGCGCGCGGCTGGCGGCCGGCGCCGCGCACCGCCCTGGTGCTGGGCGAGGAGGGGCCGGGCCTGGACGCCGCCTGGCTGGCGCGCTGCGACCGGCTCCTGCGCATCCCCATGCACGCCGGCGTGGACAGCCTCAACGTCGCGGCGGCGGGGGCGATCCTCATGCACGCCATGGCCGGGGCCGGGCCCGCCGGGGAGCCCTGAACCCGACCTCGGGGGTCACGGCTCCGGGAGACCTCCCACTTCCCGCTTCGGTCCCTGGAAGGCGTCGAAGAGGCGCCGGTGGGCTTGGTAGGACCAGCCCCCGTCCCGGGTGTAGTACGCCGCCACCCAGGCCTGGAGGCCCGCCAGCATGGCGTCCTGGGCTTCCGGCGTGGCGTACTTGTGGGGTTCCCAGGGCCGGCGCCGGTTGTTCGCGAGGCAGGCCTCGAGGCCCGGGTTCAGGAAGACCAGTTCGGTGCAGCGTCCCAGGAGCGCCTCGACGAGCTCGCCGTAGCAGCCCTCCACCACCCAGCGGGGATGGGCCTCGACGAAGGCCTCCAGGTCCGTGCGCACCGCGTCCAGCGGGCGCGGCACGGCGATCTGGCCGGGCTCCCATACGAGGGTGTCGAGGTCCAGGTGCGGCAGGGCCTGCTCGGCGGCGAGCCGCTTCGCCAGGGTGGACTTGCCGGAGCCGGAATTCCCGAAGAGGAGGAGGCGCATGGAAGTCCTGGCCGGCGGCGTCACTCGTTGACGTTGTCGAGGGCCGCGAAGCGGTAGGCGTTCCCGGCCCTGCGGAAGATGAACCGGATGGGGTAGCCGCCCACGTCGCAGAAGACCTCGAAGGTGTCCCGGGCGCCGGCGGTCTTCTGCGGCGTGGCCGCCAGGAGGCAGGCCTTCGTGGCGGGGGGGAAGAGGATCGTCCACTTCCGTTTCAACGCGGCGGCGTCGGCGAGGTTGCCGCCGAATTCGTTGCTGCGCAGGGGGAAGCGCGCGACCTTCGCCAGGGCCGCCGCGTCGTCGGCCTTCAGCGCGGCCTGGAAGGCGGTCCAGGCGGCAGCCAGGTCCGGGGGCAGGGGGGATTTCGGCGTGGGAAGGGGAACCGGGGACTGGGCCAAGGCCGCAAGGCCCGTGAGACCGGCGAGGATTCGGAGGCGGGATGTCATCGAGGCTCCATGCAAGTCCGGCCGTGGGGAGGGAACTGAAAGATGTGGCAAGGTCCGGTCCGTTGTCACGGGGCGGTCCGTGCCTGCTCCTCCAGGGTTCGCGGTGCCGGCCCGTCCCCGTCAGGGCCGGGGCTCGTCGGTCGGCGGGCGGGCTCCGTGTTCCTCGAACCGCGCGGCCCGCTGGTGGAACTCGTCCTTCCATACCTTCCGGGGGATGTCGGGGACCTCCTTCTCGGCCCGTTGCTGGCGGCGGTGGAGGCGGCGGGCGGCCCAGAGGGCGAGGAGCAGGAGGGGTTCGGGGTACTCGGCGAGCAGGCGCAGGGGGGTGAGGAGGAACTGGTCGGGCCGGGGGCCGCCGGCGTAGTAGCTCTCGAGGATCCAGACCTCGTCCTCCACCGCCAGGGAGGCCGCCTCCTCCTTGGCGAGGCGCAGGGTCCGGCCCTTGCCGTCCTGCCGCGCCCACACCTTCCCGGTGATGCGGCCCTCCTCGTCCCGGTCCACGAGGGTCACCGCCACCTTCGCGATGCCCGGGCGCTGCCAGTGGCCGAAGGGATCGAAGGCCACCAGCATGCCCTGCACCAGCACGAGAAAGCCGAGGAGCCCGGCGAAGGCCAGGAGCCCGAGGATGCCGGTCCAGCGCCAGGCAGTGGGAGAGAGGGCCATGGCTCGAGTATTCCAGACCGGGCTCGGGGCGGGCCCGCTTTCACTCCGCGCCTTCGAGGCTCCGCCCGGGCCCCCGGGGCGCAGGGTTCAGGGGCGCGGGTCCGCCACGGCCTTCCGCAGGGCTGCGCGGGCGAGGAGCCGGGTGGAATCGAGGACGGGCAGCGGGGAGTTCGCCGGGGTGATGATGAGGGGGATCTCCGTGCAGCCCAGCACGGCGGCGTCGCAGCCGTCGGCCCTCAGGCCTTCGATGGCGGCGCGGAAGGCCTCCACCGAGTCGGGCCGGAAGATCCCGTTCACCAGCTCGTCGAAGATGATGCGGTTGAGGGTTTCTCGGGTCGCGGGGGGCGGGACGCGGTGGTCGATGCCGTGGCGGGCGAGCACGTCGGGATAGAGGGCGGATTCCATGGTGTAGGCGGTGCCGGTGATGCCCACGCGAGCGAAGCCCAGGCGCTTCGCTTCGGCGGCCACCTCTTCCACGATGTGCAGCCAGGGCAGCGGGGAGCGCTCCGCCACCCGGGGATAGGCGCGGTGGATGGTGTTGTCGGGGCAGATGAGGAAGTCGGCGCCGGCGGCGGCGAGCCTGCCGGCGGAGGAGAGCATGAGGCCGGCGACGCCCTCCCAGTCGTCCTGGTGGATGCGGTCCATGTACGCCGCGAGGGGGTGGGTGTGCAGGGACACTTCGGGATGCCGGTGGGTGCCCATGAGGGCCGGGCCCTCGTCGCAGATGGTGCGGTAGCAGAGGGCCGCGCCCTCGGCGCTGCAGGCGACGATGCCGATGTGGAGGGTCATGGTCAGATCCCGAAGGAAAGGGTCAGATCCCGAGGGAAAGCGTCAGGTCCTCGTCGGTCCAGATCTGGAAGGCGCCCCCGCCCCCCGCGGACCGGACGTAGGTGATGCGGTTGACGGCCTTCACGTTGAACATCTTGGCGTAGAGGGGCCGCGTGACCCGGCCGTCGGCGTAGAGGTAGATGACGTCGCCGCTGATGTAGCAGAGCTTGGTGTGGCGGTCGTCGGTGGCGTAGAGCCGGAGGACGTCCTTGGGCTTCCGGAGCGGGGCGGAGGCCTCGGAGGCGTTCCGGAAGGCCTTGAAGAGGCTGGCGACGTCCGGGGCGGCCTGGGGAGCCTGGAGGAGGAGCGCGAGCGCGAAGGTGGCGGGGATCATGGCGACTCCGGGCGGGGAGTTGTGGCCGGCCTGGACCCTTGATGGCGTCCGGTGTGAACGAATGGGACTGCGTCGATGGGGCGCTAAAACG
>JBGASS010000201.1:0-5225 GCA_044229555.1 Holophagaceae bacterium | reverse complement strand
CGCGCCGCGCGGCCGTCATGGTCGTGAACGCCACCGCGCAGGTGACGGCGATGACGCCGAGGATCGGGATGAACAGCGCGCCCAGGATGATCAGCAGCAGGCGCTTGCCCGTGCCGGCTGCCAGCTTGACGTGCACCGAGGGCTTGAAGGCCGACGTGGGATCGTAGGCCATCCCGCAGAACTCGCAGGTCACCGATTCATGGACGGCGGCCTCCGGAAGCGGAGCCCCGCAGCGCTGGCATTGGCGGGCTTTCATGGGGAGAGGGTAGCGTCCCTCGCTGCTAAGGTGGGGCCATGTTTCCACCGGATCTGAGGACGCTTGGCCTGCAGTGTGCCGGCGCCTTCTGCCTCGGACTCTCTCCGCTCGCATTCCTTGCGCTCTCCCAGTGGAAGGGCGGGATGACTCCCGAGGATGCAGGTGGACAGGACGCGGCCCCTCGGACAGAGCTGAACTCGAGGGATTGGACGCCTGGGCTATTCCTTCTCCTCGAGGCAGGCCTTGGCTTCCTGCCGGTCCACCTCTGGAAGGAGCCGATGATTGAAGCGCCTCGCGTGATCTTCACGAATGGCTCGTTTGCATCCAACCCGCTGGAGCTCTCCCTGATCGCCTTGGCGGTGATGGCGGGCATCCAGCTTTGGATCCGGGCCTCGAAGCGCGGCTCCACCGGTGTTGCTGCCTTCGCGGGATCGCTGATCGCGTTCGAGGCGGAGTTGCTGATCTGGCCGCTCGGATTGTTGATCCTGGTGCTGCTGTTCACACGTCGGCCGAGCATCTCCATTCTTGCAGGGGTCATTGCTGTACCGGCGGTGATCGGGATGAGTTGGCAGGCCTATCACCTCTACACCGGTGAATTCCCTGACATACGGGATTTGCCCTTCGATCCGAACATGATGTACGTCCATGGCGGTTACGGCCGGTCGGTTGTACTGAGTTGGTCGCTGATTGCCCTGTTCGTGATCATCCGGTACCGCGGGAATATCCGTCGCCTCCTCAACGGCACTGAACCGAGGCTCCGTGTCACGATCCGATTGGATCCTGTGAATCCCGCGGAACCGAAGGCATAAATCGCCTCGCAGGGTTCTCGGAGGTCGGTGTTCCCTGAGCCCAGGAGGCCCAGGCTCGAATCCAACGGAGACGCCTCTGATAAGGTGATACCATGCCGCCCGATCCGCTGAAACTGGCCCTTCAGTGCCTCGCCGCCTTCCTGTGCGGCGGGGAAGGGCGTGGGCCTGCTCGTCCTGCTCCTGGACATCACCAAGGGCCTCGTGCCCGTGCTGCTCGCCCGGCGCCTGGGGCTACCGGAGCCCCTCTGGCCCTGGATCGGCGTGGCGGCGGTGGCGGGGCACATCTTCTCCCCGTGGCTGGGTTTCAAGGGCGGCAAGGGCGTGGCCACGGCCCTGGGGGTCGTGGTGGCGGTGCAGTGGCGCCTCGGCGCGCTGCCCCTGGCGGCCTTCGTGGCGGCCCTCTGGCTCACCCGCCACGTGAGCCTGGGGAGCATCCTCGCGGCCCTCATGCTGCCGGCGGAAGTGGTGCTGCTGGCCCTCGCGGGCGACTACGGCGGCTGGCGCGCCCTGGGGGAGCACGCCCCCTACCTGCTGGCCTGGGCCCTCCTCGCGGCGCTGGTCGTCGCCAAGCACCGCGAGAACATCCGCCGCCTCCAGGCGGGCACCGAATCCAAGCTCTGGGGCGGCGCGACCGCCGCGGCTCCGGACCTCGAGGCTTCGGATGACTGAACACCCCGACATCGCGGTCTTCGGCGCCGGGGTCTGGGGCTCGGCCCTGGCGGTGGCCTGGGCGAACGCGGGCCGCTCCGTGGCGCTGTGGGGCCATACCCCCGCGAAGATGGCCGAGATGGCCGCGACCCGGCGCCATCCCCGCCTGAACGGCGCGGCGCTGCCGGAAAACCTGCGGCCCGTCTCCGACCCGGCGGAGGCCTTCCGGGCCGCCACCTGGGTCTCGTGCATGACCACCCAGGCGAGTCCGGACGCCTGGCGCGCCCTGAAGGCGCAGCTCGACGCGGCGGGCGCCGCGCTGCCGGACCTCCTGCTGCATTCCAGCAAGGGCATCCTCGCCCAGAGCCACCAGCGCCTCAGCGAGGCCCTCGAGCCCCTCCTCGGGATCCCCGTGGGCGTGATGAGCGGGCCGACCTTCGCCGACGAGGTGGCCCGCGGCCTCCCCTCGGCCCTCGTGATGGCCCTGCCGGCGTCCATCTCGGACGCGCGGGCGGTGGAGCTGCAGCACCTCCTTGCCACCGAGCGCCTGCGCGTCTACCTGAGCCGGGACGTGGCCGGCGCCGAGCTCTGCGGCGCCCTGAAAAACGTCCTCGCCATCGCCGCGGGCCTCGTGGAGACCCTGGGCCTGGGCCACAACGCCCGGGCGGCGCTGATCACCCGGGGCCTCGCGGAGATGGCCCGCCTGGTGGCGGCCCTGGGGGGCTCCGCGGAGACCGTCATGGGCCTCGCCGGCATGGGCGACCTCCTGCTGACGGCGACGGGCCCCCAGAGCCGCAACCGCCGCTGCGGCGCCTACCTCGCCGAAGGGAAGACCCTGGCGGAGGCCTCTGAACTCATGGGCGGCCAGGTCATCGAAGGGGCGAGCACCACCCGCGCCGCCCTCGCCCTGGGCCGGGAGGCCGGCGTGGACCTCCCCATCACCGAAGAAGTCGGCCGCCTCCTGGACGGGGCGGATCCGAAGGAGGCCGTGGCCAGGCTCATGAGCCGCAGTCTGAAATCAGAATAGGCAGGCTCACGGGGTGCTCGTTGAAGCCGGAGTAGGGCGCCGCATCCCGGGATGCCGGAGTGGTCGAGGAAGGCTTCAGGGCGAATCGGGCTTCAAAATATCCCGCACGGCCCCTTCCAAGGGTCCCAGCTTGTGGCTCAGGACATCCCAGACGATGTCATCGTCCACGCCGAAGTAGGCATGGGCGAGGAAATCCCGGAATCCGACGATGTTCTTCCACGCAACCTCGGGGCGCGTGTCCGTGAGCTCCTTTGGAAGATGTTTCACGGCCTCGCCAAGGATCTCCAGGTTCCGGAGCGTGGCGTCCTGGATACGCCAGTCCGCATGGAAGGCCTCCTGATCCATGCCCTCGGTCAGCAGACGGATTCTCCGGATGGCCTCCAGGATGTCTTCGAGGTACAGCCTCGAATCACGCGACATCCAGCAGGTCCTTTTCCACGAGGGCGCGGAGCGCGGGTCGCAGGGACTTCGGGGTAGCCAGGTCCACGGGCAGGCCCAGGAATTCCTCAAGTTCTCCCTTGAGCCCCATGAAGCCATCCAGGGTGGCCGGCCCGATGAACTCCACCAGGAGGTCGACGTCCGAAGCCGGCCCGGCCTCATCCCGAGCCACGCTCCCGAAAAGGAATAGATGGGCGACGCCGTACCGTGTCTTCAGGCCCGGAAGGGACTGGCGCAGGCGGGAAAGGACTTCCTGGCGTTCCACGGCATGAGCTCCTGAGGGAGTATAGGCCAAGCTTGGCCGAAGGATGACCCAGGGGTGATGGCCTTCCGCAAGAGGCGAGCCGGTCTGACCCCGCAAGGCGGAAGCCGTATTCCGGGAGGTCTTCCAGATTTTCCTTGGCGTCCGTGCCGTTTCGGCCCGACAAAGGGGGATGGTCTCGCCCTTCCGTTTCCGCATCCATGAGCACGGCTCCCTCGCGAAGGAGCCCTTCGAACCCGCGGAGCCGAAGCCCGGCTGGGTCCGCCTCGCGGTGAAGGCCATGGCCCTCAACCACCTGGACCTCTGGACCACCGGAGGCATCGAGGGCGTGCTCCTGCCCTTGCCCCTCACGCCGGGCTGCGACGGGGCGGGGGTCATCGAGGCCGCCGGGTCCGGCACGGTGCTGCCGCCGGGGCTGGAGACCGGGGGCAGCGCCATGATCGCGCCGGGGCTCTCCTGCGGCGTCTGCGCCGAGTGCCTGCGGGGCGACGACATGCGCTGCTTGAAGTACGGCGTGCTGGGCAACGCGCGGGACGGCACGGCGGCCACCCACGTCCTCGTGCCGGCGGCGAACCTGCTGCCCATCCCGGAGAACTGGGACTTCCGCCAGGCGGCGGCCTTCCCCCTGGTCTTCCTCACCGCCTGGGAGATGCTCGTCCACAAGGCGCGGCTCCAGCCCGGCGAAAGGGTCCTGGTCTGGGGCGGCGGCAGCGGCGTGGGCACGGCGGCCATCCAGCTCGCGAAGTTCCTCGGCGCAAGGCCCATCGCCGTGGTGTCCTCCACCGCCAAGGCCATGAAGTGCTGGGAGCTGGGCACGGAGCACGTCATCGACCGCAGCCGGGAGGACGTGGCGAAAAAGGTCCGCGAGCTCACCGGCAAGCAGGGCGTGGACGTGGTCTTCGAACACACGGGGGCGGGCACCTGGCCGGCGAGCATGGCGAGCCTCGCCCGTGGCGGGCGGCTGGTCACCTGCGGCACGACGACGGGCTTCGAAGCGAAGCTGAACCTGCGGGTCCTCTTCGCCAAGCAGCTCACCCTGATGGGCTCCTACATGGGCCGGCGGGAGCATCTCTGGACCCTGCTGGGGCACCTGCGGAAGAACCCCACCAATCCTCCCTTCCGGCCCGTGATCGACCGGGTCTTCGCCCTGGAGGACTACTCCGCGGCCCAGTCCCACCTCGCGGCGGGCCAGGCCTTCGGAAAGGTGGTCTGCGAAGCGTGAAGGAAGGCCGCCTCCGACCCATCCTGGGCCCGGGCTTCGGCCTCGCGGTGGCCCTGGGGGCCGCCATCGGCGGGGAGATCCTGCGCCTGCCGGGGAGCGTGGCCCAGGCGCTGCCCTCGCCGGCCTGGCAGCTCGCGGCCTGGACCCTGGGCGGCCTGAACGCCCTGCTGGGGGCGGCGGCCTTCGCCGAGCTGCAGACGCGGGTGCCGAGGAGCGGCGGCCTCACGGTCTTCGCGGCGGAGGGCCTCGGCCCCTTCGCCGGCTGGCTGGTGGGCTGGGTGGACTGGATCGCCAGCGCCGGCACCATCGGCGCCTTCGCCCTGCTGCTGGGCGAGATCGCCGCCGCCCGCTGGCCCTTCCTGCGGCCGGCGCCCGTGGCCTTCGCCGCCATCCTCTTCGTCGGCGCCATCCAGTGGCGGGGCATCCGCTGGGGCAGCCTGGCCCAGGACGTGGAAAGCCTGGTCAAGCTGCTGCCCCTGGTCCTGCTGGCGGTCGCGGGCTGCTTCCTCGCCGCCGCGCCACCAGAGATCACGGTGCCGGTCCCGACGGCCGGGCCCCTGGCT
>JBGASS010000200.1:0-5239 GCA_044229555.1 Holophagaceae bacterium | reverse complement strand
ATCCCGGACGAGCTGCGGGGCCGGGCCTTCCACCTCGTCGCCCAGGCCGGAGGAGCTTTCCAGTGGGAATCCCCGGAGGGCAAGGTCCTTGGCGCCGGCAAACCGGGGCAGGTCCTCAGCGGCGCCTACGGCGAGGACACCCTGCGGCTGCAGGTGCGCCGGCTGCAGGGGGAGCCTGGCCAGCGCTTCACCCTCTTCCGGGTGCCCCTGCAGGCGGCCGTCGGGGCCGTGCGCGGCAACCTCATCGTCGCCGAGCGCGGGAAGTACACCGGCATCCTGGGGCTCAGCTACACGGACCCGGACCCGAAGCAGGGCGCGCGGATCCTCAACGAAATCCTCAGCCAGTACGTGAAGCAGAACCTGGAGCGCAAGTCCGAGGAGGTCTCCAAGACCCTGATCTTCCTCAACCAGCAGATGCCGGCCCTGAAGGCCCGGCTGGACCAGTCGGAGGAGGCCCTGAACAAGTTCCGCGTCCGGGCCGGCTCCGTGGACCTGCCGGCGGAGGCCCAGATGATGCTGAAGCAGAGCGTGGACCTGAACGCCCAGATGCTGCTGATGAAGCAGAAGAAGGACGAGCTGCTGCGGACCTACCGGGAAAACAGCGACGTGGTGACCACCCTCAACGAGCAGTACAACAAGCTCAACCGGGAGGCCCAGCAGGTGGACGCCAAGGTGCGCACCCTGCCCCGCACCCAGCAGGAGGTGGTGGGCCTCACCCGCGACGTCCAGCTCAACACCACCCTCTACACCGCCCTCCTCGCCAACATCCAGCAGTTGCAGGTCATCAGCGCGGGCCAGGTGGGGAACGCCCGCATCGTGGACTTCGCCACGCCCTCCCTCGGCCCCGTGAAGCCCAACCGGCGCTCCATCCGGGCCCTCTTCCTGGCCCTGGGCCTGGGCTCGGGAGTCGGCCTGGTGATGCTGCGCATGCTCCTCCACCGGGGCATCAAGGATCCCCACCTCATCGAGCAGAAGCTGGGCCTGCCGGTCTACGTCACCATCCCCCACAGCGAGGCCCAGGTCGCCCAGTCCCGGTCCATCAAGCACTCCCTCCAGGGCACCCACCTCCTGGCCTTCAACAATCCGGACGACATCGCCATCGAAAGCCTCCGGAGCCTGCGCACCACCCTCCACTTCACCCTCGCCGACGCGGTGAACCGGGTGATCGTCATCGCGGGCCCCTCCCCGGGCATCGGGAAATCCTTCGTGAGCAGCAATTTCGCCGCCGTGCTGGCCCAGGGCGGCGGGCGGGTGCTGCTGGTGGACGGCGACATGCGCAAAGGCACCCTGCACCACTACTTCGGCATGAAGTCCCGCAAGAACGGCCTCTCCGAAGTGCTGGCGGGCCAGGTGCTCTGGGAGCAGACCGTGCACCGCACCGCCGTGCAGGGCCTGGACGTCATCTACACCGGCGTCGTGCCCCCCAACCCCTCCGAGCTGCTCATGAAGGACCGCTTCGCGACCTTCATCAACGAAGTGTCCGAAGCCTACAACTACGTGATCTTCGACGCCCCCCCCATGCTGGCGGTCACCGACGCCCTCATCATCGGCGCCAAGGCCGGCACCTTCCTCCTCATGACCAAGTTCGGCGAGCACCCCCTGGACGAGATCCGCACCTGCCAGGCGCGCTGCGAGGACATCGGCATCCACATCAGCGGCTGCATCTTCAACGACATCACACTGAACGAGCTGAGCGACCGGTACTACCGGTACGGGTACCACTACGCATACAAGTAGGCCGAAGGGCCCATCCCCGTGCCGCATCCCGCGGAAGCCTGGCCGTAGGCGCGACCATCCCAGGCGCGGTAGAAACTTCGACATCGAAGCCGTTTCTGGACTCCATTGATGCGGGCCTCAGCCCACCCGCCCATTCGCTCGCTTCAATTCGACTTTCGGTCGCTGTCCCATCCCAGGTCAAGAGCCCGCTGGAGGCCGCTCGGGGACGGATCATCCAAGTCTGCTTTGAGGTTCTCCCACTGTCTTCCCAGATTGGCTTGCGCCGCGTATTCGTCGATCCACTCCTGATTCCAGTCTGGAGAACCGACTTGCGCGACGACGATCCCCGTTGCCTGAAGGTATGCAGCCGAGACTTTCCAACCGGCGACCTGGGCTAAGCGATCCAGGACGCAGGCTCCCGGCTTTAGGCATCTCACCCAGTCCCCATGGGTGGTCGGGGCGAGGATCGTGTCCCGCCTAGGATCCAGCATCAAGTCACCGACGCCTAGGGGCCCGGAGGGAAACTCGATCGCCACACCTTCCACCAGAATGTGCCGACCGGATTCCTCAAGGGTGAATCCGGCGGTTGTGAGGTCACTAGCCCGGAGGGAGGTGATGAAATCCAAATCGTAGGTGAGGAACACGCCATCGCTCCGCCTGGCCCAGACCTGGACCGCAGTGCCACCCACCAGCACGGATTCCGCCTTCAGCCCCCTGAACACCTCCAAGAGTCGAGCCGGGACATGGATGGGCATCGCGGATTGAGCGAACTCGCGACCGGCGGACAAGTCCAGGGATTCAGGAGCGCCTGATCGCGGAGGCCTGGCAGTTTGGCTGGTTCCAGCGAGGGGTGGGTCCGTGGGCGCGGGTCCTGTTCCTGGTGTGAAGGACCCTTCGGGTCCAGACGTCAGCCTTTCGGGATCGTCTGCATCGCTACGACCAGGAGGCCGTGGGCTCAACGCGCGACCCGCGTGTTCTGGCTTGTGGGGCGCTCCCCGGCGACACGGGTCAGGTCGTCGGATTCTCGCTGAACGCTGGGGTCACCGAGTTCTTTCAGGAGACGGCGTTCGACGGGGTCCCTGGGTTTATTGGAGGGCAGAGCCCGGATGATCGGTCCATAGAACCACAATGTAGGTTGATTGGGATACGTATGCAGCCTTCAATCATGCACCTAGCACGATCGTAGGCAGCCGCACCCCTTCACGCCCGGGTCACATGGTGTTGCAGCATGGCCGGAATCCTGACGGCCAGGGTGCGCGAGGGCGGCAGACCGCCCCAAAGGCCCATCCACCGCGCACTCAGCCCCGATGCTCCGACCCCACCGGCGGCTGGGTGGCGACCCGCTGGGCGCCGGAAACCCGCGGGGCGCTGACGATCCGAGCTTCGGGCTGGGCGGTTGCCACGACGGGACCCCGCCGCCGCAGGACGATGCGGCACTGGGCGGCGGCCACCACCAGCAGGAGGGCCAGGCCCGCCAGGCCGACGGGGTGGGCGTAGGTCCAGGGCAGGACGTGCAGCATGGGGCCGGCGGCCAGGAGCACGAGCAGGGGGGTGGCGGCGAGGCGGGGCCGGGGCACGCCGAAGCGCTCGAGGTGTTCCGACATCCAGTCGTGGAGGTGGTTGTGGTCCGCCTCCGCGAGAGAGCGCCGCTGGATCAGGCGGATGGCCACCACCAGGGTCACGTCCACGATGGGGTAGGCGAAGGCCCACAGGGCCAGGTTCGGATGAGAAGGCAGCCCGCGCTTGAGGGCGAGGATGGCCAGGAGCGTGCCGAGGAGGAAGGCCCCCGAATCCCCGAGGAAGTGCCGCGCCCGGGGGTAGTTCAGGACCAGGGCCGCCAGCACGGCGCCGAGCAGGACCGTCGCCCCGCTGCCCGCGCCGAAGCCCAGCACCACCAGGAGCAGGGCCGAAAGGCCCAGGGCCAGGCCGTTCATGCCGTCGATGAGGTTGAAGGCCTGGGGGATGCCCCAGAACCAGAGCACCGCCAGGGGGACCGTGAAGACGAGGCGGTTCGACAGGTCCAGCCGCGCCACGTGGACCAGGCCGCCCTGGGGCAGCAGCCCCTGGGCCGCGTGCCAGCCCAGCACCAGGGCCACCAGCAGGCCGATCAGGGCCTTGTAGCGGGCCCGCAGCCCGAAGCGGTCGTCCACGGCCCCCATCAGGGCCATGGCATGAACCGCCGTCCAGTCCTCCCAGTGGAAGGGCAGCCGGATCCAGCCCGTCAGGTGTCCGGCGACCAGGACCGCCCAGAGGGCGAGGCCACCGGTGAGGGGCGTGGCCTCCTCGTGCCGTTTCCGTGCGTCCGGCGCGTCCATCCAGCCCCGGGGCGCCAGCCACCGGATGGCCGCAAGGGAGAGCGACAGACCGAGCAGTCCGCCCCACAGCAGCCCGGCTATTGGTCTCGGATCCAAGAACGGCCTCGGTCTCGTGTCTACGGTGATGGTGGAAAGTATACCTCCCGGGGGAGATACGCCAGGGTGGCGGCATCCCGCCAGGGCTGACGAGCGAAGCAATTCCCACTCCAGGCGGCCCGGCTTCCAGGACGAACGGAGGGCTCCTTCAGGGCCCGGGGGCCGCGCGGAAGAACTGGGGCAGCCGCGAGAGGATCTTCCGCGGGATGAACCAGAAGGGCACCTGCAGGCCATGCCGCCGGCAGGCCCGGTAGCTCTCCAGGTTCGCCCGCAGGATGTTGCCAAGGCTCCGGTTGGACGCGCCCCCCAGCCGCATCCGCACGAGGACGCGGGGCAGGTGCAGGGTGCGGATGCCGCCCTTGGCCATGAAGCGGAGCAGCAGTTCGAAGTCCGCGGCGAGGCGGTACTGGAGGTCGAAGCGGCCGTGCCGTTCGTAGACCTCCCGCCGGGCGAAGAAGGCCGGATGGGGCGGCATCCAGCCCCGCTCGAAGAGGCCGCCGGCGTAGGGCCGGGATTTCCAGTAGCGCACGACCGCCGTGATGTCGTCGCGGCGCACGTAGACCAGGTCGCCGTAGACCGCGTCCACGTCGTGCCGCGCGAAAGCCTGCGCCACCGCCGCCAGGGCCTCGCCATCGAAGTAGAGGTCGTCGGAATTGAGGGTGCCGACGACGTCCCCGGTCGCCAGGGCCAGGCCCTTGTTCATGCCGTCGTAGATCCCGCCGTCCGCTTCGCTCACCAGCGCCGCCACCCGCTCCCGGTAGGCTTCCAGGACCGCCAGCGTCCCATCCGTGGAGCCGCCATCGATGACGATGAGCTCCAGCTCCCCCTCGAAGCGCTGCGCCAGGATCGAGTCCAGCGCCCCTCCCACCTGGGGATTGTTCCGCACCACGGTGATGATGGAGAGTTTCAACCCAGCCTCGAGATCGCCATGCAGCATGGTCGCGGAGCGGGGGGGGAAGCTCCATGGGTTTCTTTCCTTGGAGGGCCGTGCGGTTCTCCTTTCGAATTCAACTTCGGGGGCGTTCCGCGTTGGGGGACGAGGCCGGGCGGGAGTGTGCGGACGCGACCTGCCGCGCTGTCGCTTGGCCGCACCTCCGTCAATCGCAGCCAGA
>JBGASS010000199.1:0-5253 GCA_044229555.1 Holophagaceae bacterium | reverse complement strand
CTGCACATCGAGCTTGAACCGCGCGATGGCCTCGTCCTCGGCCTTGAGCTTGTGCTTGGGGGCGTAGTATTTCGGCAGGGGGCTGGCGGCGGCGCAGAGGTCCTTCTGGAAGGCTTCGGCGTCCTTGGTGATCACGGCGATGTCGAGGTTGGTGGTCCGCAGGTATTTGCGGAGGACGCGGTTCACGTCGTCCGCCTTGAGGGCGCGGAGCTTCGCCTTCATCGTGCCGGCGTAGTCCGCGGGCAGGCCGTAGCCCGCCATGTCCAGGTCGTGGCCCAGCTTCTTGGCGCCGGTGTCGTTGAGGTGGTCGAGGAACTTCACCAGGAAGGTGCGGGAGGCTTCGAACTCCTTTTCCGTCATTCCGTGCTTCACCAGCTTGTCCAGTTCGAACAGCGCCGCCTTGAGGGCGAAGGCGCCGTGCTTCGGGTCCACGGGGCGGATCCACACCTGCCAGTGGTTGAACCAGCGGGCCACGCCGGGGTCGGGCTGGAACTGGAACATGCCGCCGGGGAAGGCTTCCAGGTAGGCGTAGTTGCCGTAGTTGAGGCCGCGCTCCTCCCGCAGGCGCTGGTAGAGGACGCCGGTGCTGTCCCGGTGCTGGCCCAGGTGGCTGGTGACCACCCAGAGGGCGGCGAAGTCCGGGTGGGCGCGGTTGACGCGCGCGTCCATGGCCACGCCCTTTTCATCGCGCTCCCGCAGGGGCAGGCCGATGGAGATCGCGGTGGCGCGGGTCTCCTTGGTGACGATGAACAGGTGGGAGCCGTCGCTGACGTGTTCGGCCTCGCTCACCATGACCTTCGGGGCGTCGCCCTCCCCAGGCCGATGGAGATGGCCGTGGCACGGGTCTCCTTGGTGACGATGAAGAGGTGCGAGCCGTCGGTGAGGTGCTCCGCCTCGTTCACCATCACCTTCGGGGCGTCCTGGTCGGCCAGGGGCGCGAGGCCGCGCAGGGCCTTCGCCTTGAGCTCCCCGTCGTAGGCCCCGGCGAGTCCGAGGAACCGGCGCGCGCGGGTGTAGTAGGCCTTCGCGAAGGCCTTCACGTCGTCGAGGGTGATCGCCTCGAGGTCGCGCTCAAGGCCGAGCACCGGGGAGGCGTAGGGGCCGGCGTACATCCTCGCCTCCAGGGCCAGCTTGCCCAGCTCCTCGTCGTTGTTGGCCTTGAGGCCCACCTTCAGGGCGTTGAGCTGGCGGGCCTTGAGGCGGCGGAAGTCCTCCTCCTTGAAGCCCGCCTCCACCAGCTGCTCCAAGGCCAGGTCCAGGGCTTCGGAGGCTTTGCTTTTGGGCGCGTTGAGGACGAAGCTGGTGCGCTCCTTGTCCACCAGGGCCCCGAGGCCCGAGCCCGTCGCGGCGTAGGCCTTGGTGAGCTCGGCGAGGCTCTTCGACCGTGTGCCCGCGTCGGCGATCAGGCTGGCGGTGAGCTGGGCCAGGCCCTTCTTCCCTTCGGGGTCGTGGATGGAGCCGGCGCGGAAGCTTGGGCAGCTCGGCGAGCCGGGCGGCCCGGGCCTGCACGCCGGGGAACTCGGCCTTCAGGCTCTCCGGGAGCGTGCCGTGGGCCAGGGTGGCGATGACCCGGGCCTGGTCCCGGAAGGTGGCCTTCGCGACCCGGGCCAGGTCCTCCACCTTCACCGAGTCCCGCAGGGCCGCGAGCCGGTTCACGGCCTCGGGGTCCCGCTCGAAGCTCGCCAGGCGCGCCACCAGGCCCGCCACCGCGTTGGTGCTGTCCAGGGAGCGCTGCAGGTTCAGCTTCGATTCCTGCTTGGCCTCCTCCAGCTTCGTGGCGGCGAAGGGCAGGGCGGCGCCCTTGGCGCAGGTGTCGAGGATGAGGTCGCGGACATAGGCCAGGTCCTCGGCCTTCTTCACCTGGGCGCCGATGGTGAAGAGGCCGGGGTCCTTGGCGCCGCCGCCGTTGGTGAAGAGGGCGATGACCTTCTGCTCCTTCACCACGAGGCGCTGGTACAGCTCGCTCTGCTGGCCGAAGAGCTGGTCCGCGGCGAGGGCGAGGGCGAGGGCCGAGTTGTCGGTCACGCTGAACTTCGTGGGGGCGTGGAAGGCGACGGTCATCCAGGGCAGGGTGGGGGAGTCCCAGGGCACGTGGACGGTCACCGGGCCCTTGGGTTCGGGCTCGGCGGGGATGGCGGGGGGCTTGGCGGTGCCCCTCTTCCAGGGGCCGAAATATTTCTCCACGAGGCGGAAGGTGGCTTCGGGGTCCACGTCGCCGGTGACGATGACCGTGACGTTCTCGGGCTTGTACCAGCGCTGGAAGAAGTCCTTGGAATAGGCGAACTGGTTGGGCATGTCCTCGATGTCCTTGAGGAAGCCCATGGTGGTGTGCTTGTAGGTGTGGGTTGTGAAGGCGGCGTCCCGCTGCACCTCGAAGAGCTTGGAGATGGGGTTCGCGCTGTTCTTGTTGTACTCCCCGAGCACGGCCCGGCTCTCGGTCTTGAAGCCCTCCTCCGAGTAGGCCAGGTGCTGGAAGCGGTCCGCCTCGAGCTTGATCCAGGTCTCCAGGTCGTCCTTGCTGAAGAGGGTGTGGTAGTTGGTCAGGTCGTCGGAGGTGAAGGCGTTCTGGGAGGCGCCGGTGCGCTGCAGGGTGGCATTCCAGAGGTCCTTGTCCACCGTGGGCGTACCGCGGAACATCATGTGCTCGAAGAAGTGGGCGAAGCCCGACTTGCCCGGCTCGACTTCATTCCTCGAACCCGTGCTCACGGGGATCTGGAGGCTGACGAGGTTGGGCATGCCCGTGGGGATCACGGCCACCTTCAGCCCGTTGGCGAGTGTGCGCTGGTGGATGGGGAAGGGCAGGGCCTTGGGGGCGGAGGCTGGGGAGGTTTTTGCCACGGGTTTGGGAGCCTTGGGAGCGGGAGCCTGGGCGACCAGGAGGGTGGGAAGCAGGGCGGAGAGCAGAGCGGGGGCCGGTGCGCGCATGGGGTGTCCTCGGGGCAAGGGGGCCAGTGTCCCATGCCTCGCGTGTTGAGGGAATCACGGCTTCCCCCGTCCAGGGGCGGCTCACTCCTCGAGGTCCGCTTCCTCCGGTGCGGCCTCGCGCCGGCAGCACTCGTCCACGTTGGTGCCGCACACGGAGCACTGGCCGTGGCCGTGGATCCACACCAGCTCGGCCTCTCGGCCGCAATAGGGGCAGCGGAAGGATTCGGGAGGCACGGAGGCATTCTAGGCTGAGCGGCCCTTGGATCTTCGACTCACCGGCGAAGCCTCGACATGGTCGACCGCCTTCATTGGTCTGGGTCTTCGCGCCCGTCGAAAGCGGATGGGCCCTGCTGGCGCGGGCGGCGGTCGAGGAAGCTGGGAACGAATCGCCTGGGCTTGCGCAGACATCAAAGTGTATTACACTAACTTGATAGGGTAGATCCGTGGATGGCAAGAAACCCAGGCTGAGATGGACTCCAGAGGCGGAGGGTTACATCCTCATCCGGCACCGCGTCAGACGAGAGACCCTCGACGCGCTGCTGGAGGCCGACGACCTTTGCAGGGTGGACAGCCGCCTGGGCCGCCTGATGTTCCAAGGAACCGTGAACGGGAAATGCTATCGGCTGGTGGTTGAACTGGTGGACCGGAAGGAATGGATCTTCGAGCCCGTGACGGGCTACCGCTACGCGGCCGGAGACCCGCAGAATGGAGGAACAACATGAGCAAGCAGAAGAAGGGACTGAGCTGGGACGAGGTGATCCAGGAGGCGGGGGAGCTGCCCAAGGGCCACCTCAAGAAGCCTTTTGCCGAGCGCGCGGCGGAAGCCGAGGCCTGGGCGAAGGAACTGAAGGGCGCCCCCGCGGGACGCCCCATCGTGCGCATGGGTCGCCCGAGCAAGGCCGGGGCGAAAGTGGAGACGGAACTGGTGACTTTCCGCACGGACAAGCGCGAAAAGGAGGCCCTGGAAGCCCTGGCGGAAGCGCAGGGCCGGACCCTCTCCGACCTCCTCCGGGACGTGACCCACGACCTGGTGGCCACGTTCAAGGCTGGGCAGAAGGCCGCGAAGGTCAGGGGATAGGCCAGAGGGGTTTTTCAGACTGAGCCCCCCCGATCCGTCAGGGCTGGGTGGCTATTACAACTTCACCATCAATCCCCTGGCGGACAACCGCATCCCCACCCAGACCGCCAGCTATCCCGTCGGCACGACGGGCTGGCAGGTCAACGACCGGGGCGAGGCCACGCGGATCGGGACGGGCGTGAGTTCCGGCCAGTTCCTCACCCTGGGGTGGGACGGGATGGGCCGGCTGAACTCGGTGCAGAACACCAGCGCCACCCAGTCCTACGCCTACTGGCCGTCCGGGATGCGGGCCCAGACTCTGGATTCGGGGAGCACAGCCAATCACCGCCGCTACGCCTACACTTCGGGCGGCCTGCTGCTGGGGGAGTACGTCCAGGTCGGGCAGTCCGGGCACTCCAGCGCCAAGGCGGCGAAGGTGTTCCACAAGAACGGCACGGCGAGCGACGTTTCCCGCGGCCTGGGCGCCTTCACGGCGGGGGAGGTCGCCACGGTCTCCGTCTGGTTCAAGGCGCCGGTGGGGACCACGGGATCGATGCTGCTCACGGACAACGCGGCCTATCCTGCCGCGGACAACAAGAAGTTCACGGCCCTCCAGGGCAATGGGGACTGGCAGCAGCTGAGCTTTTCGCACACCCTGACTCAGAACGTTTCCCTGACCCTCCACCTCTACGGCGACATGTACACGTCCACCTCCGCCAGCGCCACGGATGCCACCTTCGTCCTCTACGACGACCTGGCGGTGTCCAGCAGCCTGCGGGGTTCGCTGTTGAACGAGGACTTCGAGCTGGGCATCGGCGCCTGGACCCCCTGCAGCGGCAACCTCGCCCTGGCCCAGCCGGGCACGGCGCCGGACACGTGGAACCGGGACGTGATCTACATCGGCGGCGAAGCCGTCGCGGAGGTGGATGGCAACGGCGTCCACGAGCTGCACAGCGACTACCTGGGTTCGCCGAGGGTCATCACGGCCAAGGCCACCGGCGCCGTGGAAGGCACGCTCGCCTTTGGTTCCTACGGCGAGGCTCTGCCCGCGCCTTACACCAACGGGTACAGCCCGCTCACCGGGTACACCGGGCACGTGCAGCAGGACCCGACCGGGCTGATCTACATGCGCGGGCGGTTCTACAGCCCGGCCTGGCATCGGTTCCTGAATTCGGATCAGGGGGTGGATCCGATGAGTTGGAATCAGATGGCGTATGTGGGGGGGAGCCCGATGATGGCTTTTGACCCGAGCGGGATGGAAAGGAAATACA
>JBGASS010000198.1:0-5291 GCA_044229555.1 Holophagaceae bacterium | reverse complement strand
GGTCCGGTCCGCCCCCCCCTCAGGCCGCCCCTCCCGCACCAGGATCACCTGGGCCACCCCCTGCGGGGTCTCCCGGTCCACGACCTGGTGGCCCTTGGCCCTCAGGGCCCCGATGAAGCCCGGCGGATAGGCGGCGCCGGGCTCCACCTGGATGCGGTCCGGGAACCACTGGTGGTGGAAGCGCGGGGCGTCCACGGCGGCCTGGGCTTCCATGGCGAAGTCCACGACGTTGAGGATGGTGTGGAGGGTGGTGTTGGGGATGGTGCGGCCGCCGGGGCTGCCGGTGACCAGGAGGACGCTTTCCCCCCTCACGAGGATGGCCGGGCTCATGCTGGAGAGGGGGCGCGCCCCGGGCCGCGCGAGGTTGGCGGGGGAGCCCAACCGGCCCGTCGCGTCCGTGCGGCCGGGCACGGCGTTGAAATCCCCCAGCTCGTTGTTCAGGAGGAAGCCCGCGCCGGGCACCACGCGCTTCACGCCGTAGTCGTCCTCCAGGGTGGTGGTGAGGCTCACCGCGTTGCCCTCGCGGTCCACCACGGAGAGGTGCGTGGTGTGTTCGGATTCGGGAGGGTCGAAGCCCTCCAGGCTGGATCGTCCCGCCCTGGAAGGATCGATGACCCTCCGCACCTCTGCCGCATGGGCCCTGGAGATGAGCCGCTCGACGGGAATGGGCGGCGCGAAGTCCGGATCGCCGAGGTGCAGCGCCCGGTCCCGGAAGGCGGCGCGCATGGCCTCGGCCACGAGGTGGGCGCCTTCCGGGGAAGCGGGGCCCAGGGCGGCGAGATCGTAGCCCTCCAGCACGGCCAGCATCTCCAGGAGGGCGGTCCCGCCGCCGCTGGGGGGCGGAAGGGTGAGCACCTGGAGGCCCCGGTAGGAGCCCGCCAGGGGCGCGCGGACCCGCACCCGGTAGGCCTCGAGGTCCGCGGCGCGGATGAGCCCGCCCCCCTTCGCCATCATCCGCACCAGGAGGCGGGCGGATTCGCCGCGGTAGAAGTCCTCCGGGCCCGTGGCCTGGAGGCGGGCGAGGGTCCGGGCGAGATCCGGCTGGCGGAGGCGCTCGCCAGGCTCGAAGGGCCGGCCGGAACGGGTGAAGACCGCCAGCGAGGGCCGCTGCAGCCGGAAGTCCTTCACGCGCTCCTTCAGGGAGGCGCTGAGGGCCGGGCTCACGGGGAAGCCCTCCGCCGCGAGCTTCCGCGCAGGTTCAAGGAGACGTTCCCAGGGGAGCCGGCCCCCGTCCTTCCAGGCCGCGTGCAGGCCCGCCACGGTGCCCGGCACGCCCACCGCCCGCAGGGAATCGTGGTGCTCCGCGCTGGAGTAGCGCCCGGCCTTCAGCCACATGGCGGGATGGGCCTTCCGGGGCGCCGTTTCCCGAAAATCGAAGACGGCCGCCTGGCCGTCGGCACGCCGCGAAAGCAGGAAGCCCCCGCCTCCGAGGTTGCCGGCGGCCGGGTGGGTCACCGCGAGGGCGAAGGCCGTGGCCACCGCCGCGTCCACGGCGCTGCCGCCTTCCCGGAGCACCTGGGCACCCGCCTCCGCGGCGATGCGGTCCTGTGCCACGACCATGCCCCGGGGGATCAGGTCCCCCCGGACCAGCGGCGGGGAGCCCGCCACCAGCGCCCCGGCCAGGACCCCCGCGAACACCGCGCATCGAAGCCCCATGCCTTCCTCCGGGAATCCCGCCTAGCATAGCGGCATGGCCTGCCGCGCCTCCGGAGACCCCTGGTGATCCCCCTCGAAGCCCTTCCAGGCTACCGGGCCTGGGGCCCACGGCTGGAAGCCCTGCGCGCCTTCGCCGGTCCCCTCTGGATCCATGGGGAGCCCGGCAGCGGCGTGAGCGCCTTCGCGGCCCACGTCGCCCATGCCCGGGGCTCGGCGCTGCTGGATGATGCGGACCGCCAGCCCCCCGAGGCCGTCCGGGCCTGGCTGGAAGCCCATCCCGCCGGCGTCCTGGGGAGCCATTCGGACCCGGAGACGCCCACGCACCACGGCCTAGCCTCGGCCTGCCTCGCCTTCCGCCTCCCCACCTTCGCGGAGGACCCCGGCTCCGCCCTGCCCTGCCTGCAGGCCATGGCCCTCGAAGAGGGCGCAGGCGCGGTTCCGCCGGCCCTCGCCGCCCTGCCCTGCCCGGGCCACCTGCGCGGGCTGCGGAACCGGCTCCTGCGCTGGAAGCTGCTCGGCCAGTTGCCGGAAGCCCCCGCCGGCGGCCTGGACGGCCTCGCCCTGGAGACGGAGGATCTCGCCACCAATCTCCATGCGCTGGAGCGGGTGCTGCTTCACCGGGCCCTGCGGCGCAGCTACGGCAACCGGGTCGAGGCCGCCGGCCGCCTGGGGGTCAGCCGCCGCCAGCTCTACATCCTCATCGCCCGCCACGGCGATCCGGTGCGGGGCGAGCTGCCGGTCGACGAAGGGCCGAAGCGGCTGAGGAAGCGGCGGGCTTCACAGCCTTGAGGGGAAGTCGCCCCGCGCCTGGCGGGCCTTGCGGAGGGGCGTGAATTCCCACCACATGCTTTTCCCGCCGCCCCTCGCCATGTCGATGATCGCCGCGAAGGTGTCCCAGAGGCAGGGGTCGTGGAAGCGTCCGTCCGTGCGGCCGATGCGGACATAGAGCTCGTCGGCGTCCTGCTCCGCCAGGGACTCGAGCGAGTCCACCCCCAGGCGCCGCAGGTCCTCGCGGATCGAAGGCCCCACGTTCGGCAGGGCCAGCAGCTCGTCCTTGGCCCGCTTCGTCACGGCTTCGGCTCCCGCAGCTCGGCGGGGACGCGCAATCCCTTGGGGATCGTGTGGGCGCCGGTCTCGTGGCGGTAGAAGGCCGCGGTGACCTCGGCGCCGAGGAGGAAGATGGCGCTGGAGTAGTAGAGGAACAGCAGGCCCGCCATGACCCCCAGGAGGGAGCCGTACATGATGCCCCAGGTGAAGGAGTGGGCCAGGTAGAAGCCGAAGCCGGCCTTGGCCGTCCACCAGAGGAGGGTGGACACGAAGGCTCCCAGCAAGGCGTGGCGGAACTTCACGTGGATGCGGGGGACGTGCTGGAGCAGGAAGGTCGTGACCAGGAGGCCGAGGAGGGGCGGCAGGTAGGGCAGCAGTTCGCTCTGCCGGAAGGGCAGGAACTTGCGCATCACGCCGCCCAGGAACATGGCCATGAAGACCGCCAGGAAGACAAGGCCCCCCAGGAGCAGGCCGAGGTGCCGCAGGATGGGGACCCGGCGGGTCTGGCGGTGCTTCTTGATGCGCACGCCGAAGATGTGGGCCAGGCAGTTGTCCAGGTTGCCGATGCCCCAGTAGCTGCCCATGAGCAGCACGAACCAGGAGAGGCCCACGCCGCCCCCGCTGCGGCTGTTGGCCACCAAGTCCCGGAGGACGTCGTCGGGGAAGTAGGGCACCAGGTGCTCGAGGAGGCGCAGGGCCGCGGCGGTGTAGGCCTTGCTGCTCCCGACCACCAGGGCCAGCAGCTTGAAGAGCAGCGCGGTGAGGGGCACGAGGCTCACCATGAGCCAGAAGCTCAGGCCGGCGGCGTAGCTGAGGCAGTCGTCCTTGCGGTACTTCTTCAGGACCTCCCAGGCGAAGCGCCCGGCGGTCCCCGCCCGGGGCGAGGACCTTTCGACCTTCCGCCACCCGCGCTCCGCCAGCCTGCGGAGGGCCTCCAGGCGGCGGGTCCACTTCGCCTGCACCTGGCGGGTTTCCTCGCTCCAGGCCCGCGCACGTTCCAGCATCGGGGCCGTCCGGGCTCAGTAGCGGATGGGGTGGCGGGGCAGCAGGTACATCAGCCACGCCAGCGCCAGGCCGATGCCGATCAGGCCCGCCGCGTGCTTGAGGATGCTCATGCGCGTCCGCTCCGGCCGCGTGGTGGGCGTGAGGAGGCCCAGGATCAGGGAGATCCCCGATCCCATCACGAGGAAGTGGATGACGTGGCTGCCGAGAAAGCGCATCCCCACAGGGTACCAAGGGTTCAGTGCGAAGTCTGGCCCTCGCTGCCCATGGCGGCGGGCTTGGCCTCATCCGCGGGCTTGCCGTGGAGGGGTTCCGGCAGCCGGGTCAGGGCCAGGGGGATCACCTCGTCCATGTGGGAGACCAGGTGGATGGAGAGCTGCTCCCGCACCTCCGCCGGGACATCCTCGAGGTGCCGGGCGTTCTCCGCGGGGATGAGCACCGCCTTGCGCTGCATCCGGTGGGCCGCCAGCAGCTTCTCCTTGAGCCCGCCGATGGGCAGCACGTTCCCCCGCAGGGTCAGCTCCCCGGTCATGGCCAGGTCGCTGCGGGCGGGGATGCCCGTCAGCACGGAGACGAGGGCGGTCGCCAGGGTGATGCCGGCGCTGGGGCCGTCCTTGGGGATGGCGCCTTCGGGCACGTGGATGTGGATGTCCGAAGTGTCGAGGAAGTCCTTCGCCAGGCCCAGCCGCTCCGCCCGGGCGCGGACGAAGCTGAGGGCGATCTGGGCGCTCTCCTGCATGACCTCGCCGAGCTTGCCCGTCAGCTTCAGGTTGCCCTTGCCGGGCAGCGTGGCCGCCTCGATGGTCAGGAGGTCGCCGCCGGTGCTGGTCCAGGCCAGGCCGTTCACCACGCCGGGCAGGGCATGCTCGTCCGGGCGCATGTCGCTGTACTTCTCCGGGCCCAGGAGCTTCGGCAGGCGCTCGGCGGTGACCGCGGGATCGAAGGCCTCGTCCTTCAGCCCTTCCACGCGGCCGGGCTGCAGGCTGTGGCGGGCCAGTTTGCGCAGCACGGACGAGATCTCCCGCTCCATCTGCCGCACCCCGGCCTCGCGGGTGTAGTCCTGCACCAGCTTCTCCAGGGCTCCGGGCGTGAAGGTGATGCCCAGGTCCTGCAGGCCGTGGCTCTCCAGCGCCTTGGGCAGCAGGTGGGTCTCGGCGATGGCCCGCTTCTCCTTCAGGGTGTAGCCGGACAGCTCCAGCACTTCGAGCCGGTCCTCCAAAGGCGCGGGGATCTCGTGCCGGACATTCGCCGTAGCGATGAAGAGCACCTGGCCCAGGTCGTAGCCCACGTCCAGGTAGTGGTCCTGGAAGCTGTGGTTCTGCTCCGGGTCCAGGACCTCCAGCAGGGCCGAGCTGGGATCCCCCCGCCAGTCGCTGCCCATCTTGTCGATCTCGTCCAGCAGCAGGAGGGGATTGCGCACGCCGGCCTTCTTCATGAGGGAGAGGATGCGCCCGGGCATGGAGCCGATGTAGGTGCGGCGGTGGCCGCGGATCTCGGCCTCGTCCCGCACGCCCCCCAGGGACATGCGCACGAAGGGCCGGTTCAGGGCCCGGGCGATGCTGCGGGCGAGGGAGGTCTTGCCCACC
>JBGASS010000197.1:0-5298 GCA_044229555.1 Holophagaceae bacterium | reverse complement strand
GCGCCCTTTCACATCGGAGGAGGATCCGGGCTCAGCGGAGTTCCTTGAGCATCTCCTTGACCTCTCCGGCCTTGGAGCCGGTGGGGGCCAGTTCCAGGTACTTCTTCAAGGCTTCCTTGGCGGCCTTGAGGTTGTTCAGGCCGAATTCGGCGATGCCGAGGATGTAGTAGTCGTCCGGATAATCGGCCTTCACGCCCAGGGCCTTCAGGGCGCCGGCCTTGGCCCCCTTCATGTCGCCCGCGTTCAGGGCCGTGACGCCCTCGTTGTAGGCGATCTCGGGGCGCGGGCCGTCGATGGCGTCCAGCATGGCCTGGTACTTGGCCTCGCCTTCCTTGTCCTTGGCCTCCTTCGCGATCTTGAGGAGGGCGGAGACCACGTTCCCGTCCTTGGCGTTCTTCTCGGCGATGGGGGCGAGGAGCTTCTTCGACTCGTCCTTCTTCCCCGCATAGAAATACACCATCCCCAGGAGCCGGGCGGCCTTCTGGGATTTCTCCTCCAGGCCGGCCCTGGACATCTCGTCCTTCACGGCGCCGAGGGCGTCCTGGAATCCCTTGTACGCCTGCTCGGCGGGAACCAGGGCCTGGGGGTATTCCTTGCTCGAGTAGAAGGCCGCGGCCGCGTTGTAGGCTTCGGCGGCGTCGTTCTCGGCCTTGGCGGAGGGGTCCTCGGCAGACGCGGAACCGGTCGCCACCGGGGCCACGGAGGCCTCGGAGGGGGTCTTCAGGACCACCACCTTGTTGAGGGCTTCGCCCAGGGGGATCTTCACCACTTCCTTGAAGGGGGCGAAGCCCGGGGCCGTCACGGTCATCTCGAATTCCTTGGGCTCGAGCCCGACCTGGAAGAAGGCGCCGGCCGCGTCGGTCTTGAGCTCCTTCGACCAGGCCATCTCGGTGCGCTTCAGGACGATGACCGCGTTCGCCACCGGCTTGCCGTCGGAGGAGGTGACCTTGCCGCTGATGCGGCCGGTGGTGTCCGCATGGAGGACCAGGGCCGCCGCGGGGATCAGCACCGGGACCATGATTCGGAATCGCATGCCCATGAGAGTTCCTTTCCTAAGCTAGGCAGGCAAGTTTCGCACAATTCATGCCGCGACCCAGGTCACAGGCCCCGAAGGTAGGGCATCCTCCGCCTTTGCACAGTCTTGTGGTAGTCTCACGGCACTTCTCCGGGGTATCCATGGCGCCAGCGGTTCCCGAACCGTCCCTCATCGCCCTGATCCACTTGATCGCGGAACAGGCCCTGATGGCCTTCGGCGTCCCCCATCCGCAGATGGGCCGCGGAGCCCTGCCCAACCCAGAGGCGGGGAGGTTCTACGCGGCCCTGCTCCGGGAGCTGAAAAAAAAGACGGAAGGCAACCGCAGCGCCGCGGAAACCCAGGAGCTCGAACGGGTCCTCGAGAGCCTCAGGCTGCGGGAACTGGGGCTGCAGCCCGCCCTCCACGTGCCCGGGGCGGGCGAATGAAGCGGCTTTCCTGTCTCCTCGCTTGGGCCGCGGCCGCGGGGCTTCTCTGGGCGCAGGCCCCCGCCCCCAAGCCCAAGGCCAAGGCGGCCTCCGAGGCCGTGGAGCCGGCCGCCCCCACTCCCGGTGCCGAGCCGAAGTCGCCCCCCTCCGCCGCCTCCAGCCCGGAGCTTGCGCCGGCGGTGGCCCTGGCGCACCGGGCGGAGCGTTTGAAGCTGGCCCTGAATTCCGGCGACGAGCTTTCGCTGCAAAACGCCATCCTGGACGTGGAGGCGATGCGCCGGGCCTACGGCACCCTCGACGTGATGCCCCTCGTGCAGGGCATGGCGATCTGGGCCGTGGACCAGGGCCAGCAGGGCCGCCGCGAAGTGGCCAACCACACCCTGGACATCCTGGAGCGCTGGGCGGAAGGCCATCCGAGCCTCCTCAGCGCCAGGATCACCCTGAAGCGGCAGGAAGGGCCCCAGGGCTACCTGTCCAGCCTGCCCGACGTCATCACCCTCAGCCGGCAAAGGCTCCTGAACCAGAGCCAGCGCTGGCTCTGGCTGCTCCAGCACCTGGACTGGATGCGGGTGATGGTGGCGGTGATGCTGTGGGGCTGGACGGCGACCCTGGCGCTGCGCTACCGCCACGTCCTGCGGTACCAGTGGGAGGACGGCCTGACTCGGAAGGGGGTGAGCCCCCTCATCATCGGCCTGCTGGGGGCCTTCGCGTTGGCGCTCCCCGTGATCCTCCGGCTGGACCCCAGTGTGGCCGCGATCCTCTGGCTGCTCCTGCTTTCGGCCTTCATGACGCCCTGGGAGGTGAGGGCGACGCTTCTGGTGCTGATCCTCCAGTTCATCCACCCGATGCTGGGCCTCGTGGAGCCGCAGGCCGCCCAGCCGACGGTGACGAGCATGGTGGCCCTCCAGCTGCAGCCCCAGGTGCGCAAGGTCGACGAGGCCCTCGCGAAGGTCCTGGATCCGCCGGACGCCGAGTTCATGCGGGGCTGGCGGGCCTACCAGCAGCAGCGGTGGGCGGACGGGACGGAGGTCTTCCGCGGCCTCCTGGGACGCCATCCGGACCAGGGGGCGGTACTGAACAACCTGGGGGTGGGCCTGTACATGACCGGCGACAAGGAAGGCGCCGGAAAGCGCTTCGACGAGGCCTTCTCCCTGGAGCCCCGCAGTGCCGAGATCCTGCTCAACCAGAGCATCCGCGCCTACGAGCGGCTGGACACGGTGCTGGGCACCAGCAAGCAGGAGGAGGCGCGCCGGGTGGCCGGGGACGCCTTCCACCGCCTCATGAGCGTGAACCAGGCCCGGAAGGAGGCCCGCACCTTCCCCATTCCCCTCCAGGACAATCCCGCCCGCCAGGACGCCCTGCGCCGGCACTTCCAGGGCAAGGAGGCGAACACCTGGGCCAGCGCCGTCAAGGAGCCGCCCATCCTCTTCGCTATCCTCCTTCCGATCCTGGGCATCGGCCTCTTCCTCTACCGCCTGAAGCAGCTCCAGGTGCTGGCCCATCCCTCCCAATGCGCGCGCTGCGGCGAGCCCTTCCACACCACCGACAGCCCGGATCCCAACGTCTGCCCGAAGTGCCACCACCTCTTCGTCCTGAAGGACGGGCTGCATGGGGAATCCCGCCGCAAGAAACTGGATGAGGTCTCGGAGTTCCAGGCCTGGCAGAAGCGCATCCACCAGGGCCTGAGCGCCGCGCTGCCCGGGGCGGACCGGATCTTCATGGGGGAGACCCAGGAGGGGCTCGGCGAGTTCGCCTTCTTCACCTTCGCCCTGGCCCTGGTCATCAGCGCGGGGCGGACGGTCCGCTACCCCGGGGAGATCCTCGCGGACCCCTCCTCCACCCTCTTCCCCTTCGGAGTGGTGCTCCTGCTCCTGCTCTTCGCGCGGTCGTGGATGAAGCTCATGCCGAGGAGGAACTGACATGGCCCTCGAAGGCAGCCTCCGCGATTTCGACCTCTTCTCCATGTTCAACATGATCAAGATCCAGGGGAAGAGCGGCACCCTGGTGCTGTCCCGCGGCCAGGAGTTCGTGAAGGTCTTCTTCGAGCAGGGCGAGATCGTGGGCTGCGATTCGAACCAGGTCCGGATGGAGGACCGCCTGGGGACCATGCTGGTCCGCCTCGGCCGCCTGACTGGCGAGGAACTCATGGAGATGGTCCAGCTGCAGCGCCAGACCCTGAAGCGCATGGGGCACCTGCTGCTGGAGAGCGGCAAGGTGTCGCCCCAGGACATCCAGGACGCCCTCTTCAACCAGGCGATGGCCATCATATACCGCACCTTCCGCTGGGTGGAGGGCGACTACCGCTTCGATTCCATGCTGCCTTCCGAACTGGACCGGGAGCACTTCCCGGCCATTCCGGTGGACACGGTGCTCATGGAGGCCGCCCGCATCCAGGACGAGTGGCCCGAGGTCCAGAAGCGCCTGCCCTCCCTCGACACGCCGATGCAGCTCTCCTCGAAGGGCCAGGGCATCCAGCTGGACATCGACCGGGAGCTCTCCAGCGTCCTGGAAGGGCAGGGCGGCGGGGGAAGCGGTTCCTCGGGCCTCGCCCACGAGCAGGAGACCGTCCTCACCTACTTCCGGGAGTCCCAGAGCATCAACGACGTGCTCCAGATCAGCCGCTACGAGGAGCTGGACACCTGCAAGTACATCGCCGACCTCTACGAGCGCGGCCTGCTGGAGATCGCGGCCCGGGAAGTGCCCAAGCCCGTGCGGCCCTGGACCGACGCCTCGGCCCAGCGGCCCGCCGCCGCCAAGGCCGAGCCCACGGGGCCCTGGCCCTATTTCTGGCCCATGACCGCGGCCTTCCTCCTGCTCCCGCTGCTGATCGGCTACGTCCCCCGGCACCGCGGCTCCATCAACGCGGGCCTCGCGAGCTTCGAACCGGCGGACGTGCGCATCGTGACGGACCAGGCCACGGCCCTCCAGCAGGCCTGGGCCTTCCGCCTCGCGGATCCCAAGAGCGGCGGCGCGGACCTGGCGCGCGCCCTGGGCAAGCCCCTCGAGGGCAACTACAACCCCGTGGAGGACTTCACCAAGACGCCGGACCCCCTCCAGCCCGGCGCCTCGGGCGATGGCGTCCCGGAGGCGAAGGTTCCGCGCTGATGAAAGCCGCGCGCTGATGGTCGAGCACAGCCCCCGGCAGGGTTCCATCGAAGTCATCTGCGGCCCCATGTTCTCCGGGAAGTCGGAGGAGCTCATCCGCCGCGTGAAGCGGGCCACCATCGCCCGCCGGCGCGTGCAGGTCTTCAAGCCGGCCTTGGACGACCGCTACGACGCCTCCGCCGTGGCCAGCCACAGCCTCCAGAAGCACGACGCCGTGCCGGTGGGCACCGCCGCCGAGCTGGCGGGCCGCCTCGATCCCCTGGTGGAAGTGGTCGCCGTGGACGAAGTGCAGTTCCTCGACGAGCCCATCGTGGCGCTCCTCGAGACGCTCGCCGACCGCGGGGTCCGCGTCATCGCCGCCGGCCTCGACCAGGACTTCTCGGGGTCCCCCTTCGGCATCATGCCGGCCCTGCTCGCCAAGGCCGAATACGTCTCCAAGCTCCAGGCCATCTGCATGGTGTGCGGGGCCCCCGCGAGCCGCAGCCAACGCCTGGTGCGCAGCGGCGGCCAGGTCCTCGTGGGCGCGGCGGAATCCTACGAAGCCCGCTGCCGCCACTGCCACACGGTGCCCCCCCCGAGCGACCACCCGCTCCTCGGGGAGGGACTCTGATCCGGTCGCCTGTGCCGGTTTTCCTGCAGGATTCATGAATAAAGCTTGAATCGACAAGAAAGTAGAATCTTTCCTGTTGATTCATCAGGATGCCTTCCGGGTACCACCTAGCCTTGGGGTTC
>JBGASS010000196.1:0-5297 GCA_044229555.1 Holophagaceae bacterium | reverse complement strand
GGGCATGCCCAGTCGCTGGGGCTCCACCCGCTGGTAGCGGCCCTCCCGCTTCTGGACGCTGAGCTTCTTGAGGTGCCTGGAGAGGGTGCTCTGGGTGAGGTCGAAGCCCTCCCGCGCCAGGTGCTGCAGCAGGGCGAACTGGTCAGGGATCTCGTGCTTCTCGATGAGTCGGAGGATGACTTGGTCGACGGTCATGAGGTGTCCCCGTGGTGGGGGAAGTCTGCATATTCATGCATGGAAATGCAAGGGAGGGCTGCAAAAACCGGGGGTTCGAAAAAAGGAGGTTGACAGGTTTCTGCATGAATGAGCATATTATGCAATTCCATGAAGGGAATCCCCCACTTCATGCAGACCTATGCATCCGCCATGACCTCGACTCTCCAGCCTGCCCTGCTGCCCACTTACGCGCCCTTTCCCTTCACGATCGCCTGCGGGAAGGGCGACCGGGTCTTCACCTCCACCGGCGAGGCCTACTGGGATTTCTACGGAGGCCACTGCGTGGCCTCCACGGGCCACAGCCATCCGGCGGTGGTGGAAGCCATCGCGAAGCAGGCGGCGGAGCTCCTCTTCTACTCCACGGCCGGGGAGCTGAAGGTCCGGAACGACGCCGCGGAGGCCCTGGTGGCCTTCGCCGCCGGCAGCGGCGCCGCCTCGGCCTTCTTCTGCAACAGCGGCGCGGAGGCCAACGAAAACGCCCTGCTGCTGGCCGCCAAGCTCACGGGCCGCAACGCCTTCGCCGCCTTCCAGGGAGGCTGGCACGGGCGCACCCTGCTGGCCCGCTCGGTCTCCGACGATCCCAAGCTCCACGCCGGGCTGCAGGCGCGGCTGGCCCCCACCGCCTGGCTGCCCTTCGGGGATGAAGGCGCCCTCGCCGCCGCGGACTTCAGTGGTGCCGCCGCCGTCATCGTGGAGCCCATCCAGAGCATGTCCGGCATCAGGACCGCGCCGGCCTCATTCTTCCAGGCCCTCCGGCGGAAGTGCAGCGAATCCGGGACCCTCCTGGTCTTCGACGAGGTCCAGACCGGTGTGGGCCGGCTGGGGGCGCCCTGGGCGGCGGAGTTCTACGGCGTGCAGCCCGACTTCATCACCTCCGCGAAGGGCCTCGCCAGCGGCGTGCCCATCGGCGCCCTCCTGCTGACCGCAGACATCGCCGGCCAGCTCAAGTCCGGGGATCTGGGCAGCACCTTCGGCGGCGGGCCGCTGGCCTCCGCGGCCCTGCTGGCGACCCTGAAGGTGATCCAGGAGGAAGGCCTCATGGCCCACGCCACCGCCTGCGCCGCGACCTTGCGGGCAGGTCTCCAGGGCAGCGTGGTCACCGGCGTGCGGGGCGAAGGCCTCCTCCTGGGCCTGGAGGCTGGCCCCCAGGCCGCGGCCCTGAAAAAGCACCTGGAGAAGGCCCACATCCTCGTGGGCGCCTCCTCCGACCCCGCCGTCCTGCGCCTGATGCCGCCCCTCAACCTCAGCGGGGAGGCCCTCGACGCCCTCCTCGCCGCCGTCCACGCCTTCGGGAAGGAAGCCTGACATGAAGCACTTCACCGGCCTTGCCGACCTGGGGCCCGCGGGCCTCGAGGCGGTCCTCGCCCAGGCCGCGGCCTGGAAGGGCACGCACCCCAAGCACCTCGTGGACCGGCTCCTGGGCATGGTCTTCTTCAATCCCTCCCTGCGCACCCGGGCTTCCTTCGAGGCGGTCATGGCCCGGGGGGGCGGCGGCGCCGTTGTGCTGGAAGTGGGCAACGGCGTGTGGAAATTGGAAGACAGATCGGGCGCCGTCATGGACGGGGACCGGGCGGAGCACGTGCGGGAGGCCGTGCCCGTCCTGGCCCGCTACGTGGACGCCCTGGCCGTGAGGACCTTCGCCGGCAGCGTGGACGACGACGCGGACCACGCGGATCCCGTCATGAACGCCTTCCGCGGCCTCAGCACCGTGCCGGTGGTGAGCATGGAGAGCGCTCGGGAGCATCCCTGCCAGGGCTTGGCGGACCTGCTGACCGTGAAGGAGGCCTTCGGCGGCACGAAGGGGCTGCCGGTCACGCTGACCTGGGCGCCCCACATCAAGCCCCTGCCCAAGGCCGTGCCCAATTCCTTCCTCCTCAGCGCCGCCGCCGCGGGCTGCGACGTGCGGGTGGCCCATCCCAAGGGCTTCGAGCTGCATCCCTCCGTGGTCGCCGAGGCCGAGGCCTACGCCGCGGCGACCGGCGGGAAGGTGGTCTTCACGGACGATCAGGACGCCGCCCTGGAAGGCAGCGCCGTGGTCTACGCCAAGGCCTGGGGGCCCAGCACCGCCGCCGGTCTCGGCACGGAGGCCGTCACCCGGCATCCCTCCTGGCTCACCTCCCGGCGCCACATGGAGCTGGCCTCCAAGGACGCCATCTTCACCCACTGCCTGCCGGTGCGGCGCAACGTGGAAGTCAGCGACGCGGTCCTCGACCATCCCAGCTGCCGGGTGGTGGACGAGGCGGAGAACCGCTTCCACGTGCAGCGGGCCATTCTCGACTGGCTCCTCAATCCGGCCACGCAGCTCCACTTCGACGCCAAGGCCCTCAGCCTCCAGTCCTGATCCCGCCCAGGAAGCCCCCATGCCCCTCTCCCCGAACCCCTACGCCACCCTGCGCTCCGCGGCCCAGTACGTCCGGCTCTTCCGGCGCAAGACCTTTGTGGTCAAGCTCGGCGGCGAGCTGCTGGCGGACAAGGCGGCGCGCCAGTCCGTCGCCGAGCAGCTGGCCCTGCTCTGGAGCTTCTCCATCAAGCTGGTCGTCGTCCACGGTGGCGGCGCGGGCCTGGACGAGGCCTGCGCGGCCTTCGGCATCCCCGTGCGGAAGGTCGCCGGCCGGCGCGTCACCAGCCCGGAAGTCCTCGACGCCGCGAAGATGGTCTTCGCCGGCAAGGCCCACATGGACCTGCTGGCGGGCCTGAAGGGCGCGGGCCTGCCCATCGTCGGGCTGAGCGGGCTGGACGGCGACCTCATCCAGGCCGTGAAACGTCCCCCGGTGAGCGTGGTGGACGATGGCGGGGAGCGGCTGCTGGTGGACTTCGGCCTGGTGGGCGACCTCCAGGCGGTGGATCCCGCGCTGATCCACCACCTCCTCGCCGCGGACTACGTGCCCGTGATCGCGCCCTTGACGGGCGGGGCCGAGGGGGAGGTCTTCAACACCAACGCCGACACCATCGCCGCCGCGGTGGCCGTGGCCCTCGGAGCGGAAAAGCTCTTCTTCCTGCTGGACGTGCCCGGCCTCCTCGAGGACAAGGAGAAGCCCTCCAGCCTCGTGCCCCTGGCGGACCTCGCGTCCCTGGCGGCGCTGGAGGCGAAGGGCGCCATCAAGGGGGGCATGCGGCCCAAGCTCGAGGCCGCCAAAACCGCCTTGGCGGGAGGTGTGGCCGGCGTCCACCTGGTCAGCGGCGTCTTGAAGGACGCCCTGCTGACGGAAGTCTTCACCAACGAGGGCAGCGGGACGATGCTTGTTTCGACCCAAGATTCCCAGGGATCGAATGGGGTCGCATCCGTCAAGGCCGAGGTCGGCGCATGAGGCCGGAACGGAGGTGGAGGCTCCCTTTGCCGCAGGCGGAGCCCGCAGGGTGCGGCGCCGGAGGTGCCGCATGAATCCGGCCGAACTGCTCGAATTCCTCGTCGCGACTCCCAGCGTCTCGAAGCAGGAAGGCCCGCTCTCCATGCAGCTGGCGAACGCGCTGCGCTGCGACGGCTTCACCGTCCACCAGCAGGGCAACAACCTCTGGTTCGAAGTGGGGCAGGGCGGGCCGCGGCTGCTGGTGAACTCCCACCTCGACACGGTGCCCCCCTGTGAAGGCTGGGACACGGATCCCTACGTCCCGGAGTGGCGGGAGGACCGGCTCTACGGCCTGGGGGCCAACGACGCCAAGGGCTGCGTGGCCGCCATGATCTGCGCCGCCCTGGACCTGGCGAAGGCGCCCGGCGCCTTCCCCGGCACCGCGGTCTTCGCCTTCACCGCGGAGGAGGAGATCGGGGGCAACGGCATCGCGACGATCCTCGAAGACCTGGGCCCGCTGGCCGCCGCCATCGTCGGTGAGCCCACCGGGCTGAAACCCTGCACCGCCCAGCGGGGCATGCTCATCCTGCGCTGCGTGGCGAAGGGCGCATCCGCCCACGTGGCCCACGCGGCCCTGGGGGACAACGCCATCCACAAGGCGGCGCGGGACATCGAGAAGCTGGCCGCCAAGCGCTTCGAGGGGCATCCCCTGCTGGGGGTGACGAGCCCCCAGGTCACCAGCATCCACGGGGGGCTGTCCCGGAACCAGGTTCCCGACGAGGCGGTCTTCTTCGTGGACCTGCGGACCACACCGAACCTGGACCACGCCGCCGTCGCCCGGGAGCTGGCGGCCGAGCTGGAGAGCGAGGTCCACGTCCATTCCGGCCGCTACCTGCCCAAGGCCACGGCCCCGGAGCACCCCATCGCCCGGGCCGCCCTGCAGGCCGGGGGCGCCGGCTTCGTGGGCTCCTCCACCACCTCCGACTGGGCCTTCCTGGGCGCCCTCCCGGCGGTGAAAGTGGGCCCCGGGGATACCCACCGGAGCCACCGCCCCGACGAGTACCTCACCCGGGCGGAGCTGGAAGCCGGGTGTGCCTTCTATGCCCGCATGATCCGGGCCTACTTCGCCGAAGCCGCCCGCACCGCGCCGGGCCAGGAGGTGAGCCATGCCCAGTGAGTCCTCCCCCGGTTCCCAGCTCTGGGCCAAGGGCCAGCCCCTGGACGCCGCCGTCCACGCCTTCACCGTGGGCGAGGACTTCCTCACGGACCTCGCCCTGGTGCCCTCGGATTGCCTGGGCAGCGCCGCCCACGCCCGCATGCTGGCCCAGGCCGGCCTGCTGGACGGGAAGGACGCGGCGGCCCTGGTGGCGGCCCTCAAGGCCATCCAGGACGAGGCCCTGGCGGGCCGTTTCCTCATCCGGATGGAGCAGGAGGACGGCCACACCGCCATCGAGGCCGCCCTGGTGGAACGGCTCGGCGGTGCCGGCAAGCGCATCCACCTGGGCCGCTCCCGGAACGACCAGGTGATCCTCGCCCTGCGCCTGCTGATGCGGGACCGGCTGCTCCTCCTGGCGGATTCGGCCGCAGGGCTCTGCGGCGCCTTCCTGGCCTTCGCCCGGGCCCACGAGGGCTCGCCGCTGCCGGGCTACACCCACCTGCGCCGCGCCATGCCCAGCACCTTCGGCCAGTGGGCGGCGGCCTTCGCCGAGGGCCTGCTGGAAAGCCTCGGCGACGCCCGGGCCCTGTACGCCAAGCTGGACCGCTGCCCCCTGGGCGCCGCGGCGGGCTTCGGCG
>JBGASS010000195.1:0-5356 GCA_044229555.1 Holophagaceae bacterium | reverse complement strand
GGCAGCCTGGCCCAGGACGTGGAAAGCCTCGTCAAGCTGCTGCCCCTGGTCCTGCTGGCCGTCGCGGGCTGCTTCCTCGCCGCCGCGCCACCAGAGATCACGGTGCAGGCCCCGGCGGCCGGGCCCCTGGCTCTCTTCGCGGCGCTGCCCCTGGTGATCTTCGCCTATGACAACTACTACGCCCCGGCCTACTTCGGCGAGGAGTTCGCGGACCCGCGCCGCGCGGTGCCGCGGGCCCTCTTCGCGGGGGTCGGCGGCATCGCCGCGATCTACCTCCTGCTGGCCTTCGCCATGGCCCGGGCGCTGCCCCACGCCGTGCTGGCGGGCTCCGAGCTGCCCGGGGCGGACCTCGCCGCGCGGCTGCTGGGGGAGGGGGGCCGGGGCCTGCTGCAGCTCCTCATGCTGGTCTCCCTTCTCAGCTGCATGAACGCCACGACCCTGCTGGGCAGCCGCATCCTCTTCGCCCTCGGGCGCGGCGGGCGCCTCGCGGGCCGCGTCAACGAGGGCGGCACGCCGGCGCCGGCGCTGGGTTTCACGCTGGCCCTCGCCTGCGCCTTCCTGCTGGGCCACGGCTTCGAGGCGGCGGTGGCCCTCATGGCCCCCTTCATCCTGCTCAACTACGCCCTCTGCTTCGGGGCGCTGCTCCGGCTCCGGCGGCGGCCCGGGGAAGGCCACTTCCAGGCCTGGGCCTGGATCCCCTGGGCGGCCCTGGGAGCGGCCCTGGCCCTGCTCCTGGGCAGCCTCGCGGCCGCGCCGAAGCTGGCGGCGGCGCTGGCGGGGGGACTCGCCCTGGCCTGGCCCCTTTACCGACTGTCCCGCCCCAGGCGAAGCTGAGGATCCCATGCCCCGCGTCAACGACCTCCCCCCGGGCACCCCCTTCACCTGGGTGGACCTGGTGAATCCCAGCGACATGGAGCTGACCGAATCCGCGCCCAACTACGGGCTGCCGCCGGAGGTGGTCCGGGACTTCCTCAACAAGCCCCATCTGCCGAAGTTCGAGAAGATGGCCGGGGGCCTGATGGTGGTCCTCCGGGCCTACGACGACCACGCCCGGGGGGTCGACACCTACCAGGCCCTCACCCGGCGCCTGGTGGTCTTCATCACCCCGGACTGGTTCTTCACCGTGCGGCGCCGGGACCAACCCTTCGTCGCCAGGGTCATCGCGCGCTTCTGCACCCCGGACGCGAAGGTGCCCCGGCCGGAGACCCTGCTGAGCCGCCTGGCCACCGGAGCCCTGCGGAGCTTCGAGGAGCCGCTGAAGGAGGCGGAGGAGAGCCTCGACCGCCTGGAGACCATGCTCCTGGGCCGCGGCCAGGCCCGGGACCACCTGCGCCAGATCTACACCCTGAAGCGGCGCTGCGCGGTCTTCAAGCGCATGCTCTGGCGCACCTACGGCGTGGTGAAGGAGCTGCGGGCCGCCTTTCCCGACGAGGGCGGCTGGTGGTCGGACCTGCAGGAGGAATCGGACCGCCTCCAGACCTGGGCCGACGAGCTCCTCGAAGCCGCCACGCACCTGCTGAACCTGCAGCTCGCCCTCCAGAGCCACCGCACCAACGAAGTGATGCGGGTGCTCACGGTCTTCAGCGCCTTCTTCCTGCCCCTCACCTTCCTGGTGGGGGTCTACGGCATGAACTTCAACCACATGCCCGAGCTCAAGTGGCGCTACGGATACGCCTTCGCCTGGGCCTTCATGGTCCTCACGGTGGCGGGAATCCTGGTCTGGTTCCGGCGCAAGGGCTGGCTGAAATAGGCGCGGTCCCGCGGCGGTCCCGGCTCGTGCGATAGTCCCAAGTGTCCCGTGGAGCCGTCTTGAGTCCCGATCCGCAGCGCCCGTCCCGCCTTCCCGCCCGCTTCCAGGTGCTCCTGGCGGCGGCGGCCTTCTACCTGGGGGGCTGCACCCTCTTCCGGCTCTTCCTGCTGCTGCGCTTCGGCGGCTCCGAGCCCATGGGCCTCCTGCCGGTCCTGAAAGTCTTCGCCTACGGCCTCCGCCTGGACCTGGCGGCGGCGGCCTGGCTCTTCCTGCCCCTGGCCCTGTGGCTGACCCTGCTGCCCGAGCGGATCCACCGCTCCCGGCCCTACCGCTGGCTCTTCGGGACGGCCTTCGCCGCCTGGCTGGTGGGGCAGGTCTTCGGCTTCGTGGTGGAGTACTTCTTCTTCGAGGAGTTCAACGCGCGCTTCAACTCCGTGGCGGTGGACTACCTCCTCTTCCCCTACGAAGTCTTCGTGAACATCTGGGAGAGCTACCCGGTGGCCCTCTACCTGGGCTGCGCGATGGCCCTGGGCCTGGGGCTCCTCGGACTCTTCCGCCACCGGCTCGCCGCGGCCTTCGCCACCCCCGACGCCTTGCCCGCGCGCCTGAAGGGCTTCGGGGTCTACCTCCTGCTCGGGGCGGCGGCGGTGCTGTCCATCTCGTACCGCCGCACCCACTTCTCCCCCAGCCGCCTGGTGAACGAGTTCGCCGGCAACGGCTATTACGCCCTCATCTTTGCGGCCTCCACGAACCACCTCGACTATCCGGCCTTCTACGCGACGATCCCCAAGGATGAAGCCTTCGACCGGACCCGCCGGCTCGCGGCCCTGCCCGGGGAGGCCTTCGAGCCCGGGGGCAGCGGCCTCACCCGCACGGTGGCGCCCCTCGTCCCGGGGGAGGGCCGGCCCCGGAACCTGGTGATCATCCTGGTGGAAAGCTTCGGGTCGGAATTCTGGGGCTGCCTGGGCCGGAAGGACAGCCTGACGCCGGAGATGGACGCCCTGGCGAAGGAGGGGATCCTCTACACGAACCTCTACGCCTGCGGCAACCGCACCGTGCGGGGCATGGAGGGCGTGCTGGCCTCCTTCCCGCCCCTGCCCGGGGACGCCATCCTCAAGCGGGACCGCTCCGACCACGTGGCCACCGTGGCGCGCATCCTGGGGGAGAAAGGCTACCAGCGCAGCTTCCTCTACGGCGGCCGGGGCGTCTTCGACGGCCTGCGCTCCTTCATGACCCGCAACGGCTTCGAGCGCTTCATCGAGCAGAAGGACTTCCCCGGCGACAGCTTCAGCACCGTCTGGGGCGTGGCGGACGAGGTCCTCATGGACCGCGCCGTGGCCGAGTGCCGGACCCTGCAGGGCACCGGCAGGCCCTTCTTCGCGGCCCTCCTCACGGTGTCCAACCACAAGCCCTACACCTACCCCACGGGCCGCATCCCCGAGGACCCCGCGGCCAAGCGCCGGGAGCACGCGGTGAAGTACACGGACTGGGCCATCGGCGAGTTCTTCCGCAAGGCCAAGAAGGAGGCCTTCTACCAGGACACCCTCTTCGCGGTGGTGGCGGACCACGGCTCCCGGGTCTACGGCCGCCAGAGCATTCCCATCCACAGCTACGAGATCCCCCTCCTCATCGTGGATCCCCGCCATCCCGCTCCGCGCCGGGTGGACACCCTGGGGGGCTCCCTGGACGTGGCGCCGACCCTGCTGTCCATGCTCGGACACGCCTACCGCAGCACCTTCTTCGGCCGCGACCTGATGGCCCCGCTGCCGGCCCGCGAGCGCTGGGCGGTGATGCACCACAACCGGGACGTGGGCTTCTACCGGGACGGGCGCATGGTGGTGCTCGGCCTGAAGAAGTCCCGGGAGTACTACGCCATGGATCCCGCCACCCGGCTGCTGGTGCCCTCCGCCAAGGCCGGACCGGGGGACGAGGCCCTGGAGCGGGACGGGATCGCCGTCTTCCAGGTGGCCGACGAGCTCTACACCTCCGAGAAGTACCGGACGGATTGAGCCCCGGCCGGCCGCGATGGCCTTGCTAGACTGGCGGACTGCCGTCCTGGAGCGCTCATGAAAGTCCTGATCCTTGGTGTGAACGGGTTCATCGGATCCCACTACGGGGCCCCCTCCGCGATCGCCCGAAGGGCGGGAGCGGGAGCGCAGGACTAGATGTCCTGCGCGATCGGGGGGTAGTCAGAGAGGTGGGAAGCCACCTAATTCGACCGGAGCAAAGATGAAAGTCCTCATCCTCGGAGTGAACGGGTTCATCGGATCCCACCTCGTGGGCCGCATCCTGAAGGACACGTCCTGGGACGTCTTCGGCATGGACCTGGGCACCCACAAGGTCACCGAGCACCTGGGCCACGAGCGCTTCCACTTCGTGGAGGGCGACATCACGATCAGCAAGGAGTGGATCGAGTACCACGTGAAGAAGTGCGACGTGGTGCTGCCCCTGGTGGCCATCGCCACGCCCAAGATGTACGTGCAGGACCCCCTGCGGGTCTTCGAGCTGGACTTCGAGGAGAACCTGCGGGTCATCCGCCAGTGCGTGAAGTACAAGAAGCGCATCGTCTTCCCCTCCACCTCCGAGGTCTACGGCATGTGCCCGGACGCGGAGTTCGACGAGCACAGCTCGCCCCTGGTGACGGGCCCCGTGCCCATGGACCGCTGGATCTACAGCACCTCCAAGCAGCTCCTGGACCGCGTCATCTGGGCCTACGGCTGGCAGCAGGGGCTGCGCTTCACCCTCTTCCGCCCCTTCAACTTCATGGGCCCCAAGCTGGACAGCCTCAACGCCGCCAAGGAGGGCAGCTCCCGCCTGGTCACCCAGTTCGTGTGGAACCTCATCCAGGGAGAGCCCCTGAGGCTCGTGGACGGCGGGGCCCAGCGCCGCTGCTTCATCGACGTGAAGGACGCCATGGACGGCCTGATGATGATCCTCCGGAACGAGGGCGGGAAGGCCGACGGCGGCATCTTCAATATCGGCAACCCGGCCAACGACCATAGCGTGCGGGAGGTGGCCGAGATGCTGCGGGCCCTCTGGAGGGACCACCCCCGGCGCGCGGAGCTGGGCGTCTCCCTGAGCGAGCTGGTGGAGACCAGCAGCGGCGAGTTCTACGGACGGGGCTACCAGGACGTGCTCACGAGGACGCCGAGCATCGCCCGGATGCGGGAGGCCTTCGGCTTCGACCCGAAGGTGGGGATGCAGGAGTCCCTGGCGCAGAGCCTGGACTTCTTCCTGCAGGAATACGCCGCCATGGAGCAGGTGGCGGACGAGGCCTAGCCTCGGAGCCGGCCCGGACCATGACCAAGCGCGAACGCCTCCAGTTCCTGTCCGTCTGGCTCCTGCTGGGGCTGCTGCCCCTGTTCATCCGGCCCCTCTGGGAACCCGACGAGACGCGCTACGCGGAGATCCCCCGGGAGATGCTGGCCACCGGGGACTGGCTCTCCCCGCGCCTCCAGGGCCTGCTCTATTTCGAGAAGCCGCCCCTCCAGTACTGGCTGTCGGCGGCCTCCATGAAGCTCTTCGGGCTGAACGCCGTGGCCGCCCGGCTGCCCCTGGCCCTCGCGTCGGCCCTGGCCATGTGGGCCGCGTGGCGGCTGGCGTGGC
>JBGASS010000194.1:0-5358 GCA_044229555.1 Holophagaceae bacterium | reverse complement strand
TGTTCCGGCTCATGAAGACCCGCAATGCCCGTGGCGAGACGGTGGTGTGGGCCGGCACGGAAGGCGGCCTCGCCATGTACGAGCGGGGCGCCTGGACGGTCTTCGACGCCCGCAACGCCATGCCCAGCAACGTGGTCCGCAGCATGGCGGTGAAGGACTCCGGGCAGGTGCAGTCCCTCTTCGTGGGCACCTTCGCGGGCCTCGCCCGCATCACCCTGGGGAAGTGGTCCAGCTTCACCACCCTCTCGGGCCTGCCGGAGAACGTCGTCTTCGCCATCCAGGAGACCCGGGACGGCGCGATGTGGTTCGGCACCCTGGGCGGCGGCCTCGGCTGCCTCCGGAACGGCGCGTGGTCCGTGGTGGACCACCAGGAGGGGCACCCCTCGAAGGCGGTCATGGCGCTGATGCGCACCGAGGAGAACGGCCAGGAGGTCCTCTGGGGGGCCTTCCGGGACCTGGGCCTCTACCGCCTCCGGGGCGGCGCATGGACGCCCTGGGCCCACAACCGCGCCCTGCCGGACACGTGGATCTACACCCTGCTCGAAACGAAGGAGGCGGCGGGCCCCACCCGGTGGATCGGCACGCGCCAGGGGCTCGTGCGCGAGGCGGGCGGCGCCGTCAAGGTCTACACGGAAAAGGACGGCCTCGGAGGGAACTTCATCACTTCCGTGCTGCGGACCCGGGACAAGGAGGGACGGGCCGTGCTCTTCGCGGGTTCGCGGGGGGGCGGGCTGTCCCGGCTGGACCTGGCGACGGACGCCTGGCACCACTACCCCGCCGCCGAGGTGCCGGGCCTGCGGATTTCGGACCTGAAGGAAATCCCCGGACTCCGCGGCGAACGGCACCTGTGGGTGGCGAGCCAGGGCGGCGGCACCTGCCGCCTCGACCTGGACCAGCCGGAGCTCGGGTGGACCCATTTCGGCTCCGGCGGCCTTAACCTCGTGCCCAGCGAGACGGCCTATCGCCTCGAGCAGGACGAGCAGCACCGGATCTACGTGTTCACCCTCAAGGGCGTCACGCGGATCACGCCGACGGGAAACCCCGGACCCCAGGCCTTCAAGACCCACACCTTCACCACCGGGGACGGCCTGCCCAGCAACGGCTGCACCCAGGGCTCCACCTTCGTCGATTCCCGGAAGCGGATCTGGACCGGCACCGTGGCGGGCGCCGCGGTCCTGGACCCGGCCCTTGAATGGCAGGACCTGGAGCCCAAGCCCCTCTTCCTCACCGGGAAGACCATCCATGGCGACGGGCGGATCCTGTCGAAGGGCGCGGAGCTGCCCCACGACCAGGACCACGTGCGCTTCGACTTCTCCCTGCTGAGCTACGAGCGGGAGCGGGACACCCTCTACCGCGTGGAGCTGGCGGGCCTCGACCGCGGGCCCTCGCCGTGGATGGCGGACGGGAAGATGGAATACCCGACCCTCCGGGCGGGCAGCTACACCTTCCGCGTCTGGGGACGGGACTCCAGCGGCAACGAGACGGGGCCCCGGGAGCTCGCCTTCACCGTGCTGCCGGCCTGGTGGAACACCTGGTGGGCCCGCTCCCTCGTGGCGCTGACGGCGGGCGCGCTGATCCTCTGGTTCATCCGGCGGCGGGTGCGGCACCTCCACGAGGCCAACCAGGAGCTGGAGGCGAAGGTGGCGGAACGGACCCGGGAGCTGGCGGTCGCCCGGGACGAGGCCCTGACCGCGACCCGGATGAAATCCGAGTTCCTCGCCACCATCAGCCACGAGATCCGGACGCCCCTCAACGGCGTCATCGGCATGTCGGGCCTCCTCCTGCGGACCCCCATGGACGAGACCCAGCGGGACTACGCGGGCACCGTCCTCAGCAGCGCCGAAAGCCTGCTCACGCTCCTGAACGACGTGCTCGACTTCTCGAAGATCGAGGCGGGGCGCATCGAGCTGGAGCGCATCCCCTTCCGCCTCGGCGCCGAGCTGGAGGACAGCCTCTCCCTGCTCTCCGAGAACGCCCAGCGCAAGGGCCTCGAGCTGGCCTGCGTGCTGCCGCCGGAGGTGCCGGAGGAATACCTGGGGGACCCCAGCCGCTTCCGGCAGATCCTCAACAACCTCCTGGGCAACGCCATCAAGTTCACCCAGCGCGGCACCGTCACCCTGCGCGTCTCCCTCGCGGAGCCCCGCGCCGCGGACGGCGGGCGGCGGCGCCTCCGCTTCGAGATCGCCGACTCCGGCATCGGCATGAGCGAGGAGTCCCTCACCCGCATCTTTGACGCCTTCAGCCAGGCGGACAGCTCCACCACCCGCCGCTTCGGGGGGACGGGCCTGGGCCTCGCCATCTGCAAGCGCCTCGTGGATCTCATGGGGGGGAGCATCGAGGTGCGGAGCACGCCCTGGGTCGGCAGCACCTTCACCGTCGAGCTCCCCTTCGAGCCCGGGCAGGCCCAGATGACCAGCCTCAGCGGCGACCTGCCGCCGGCCCTCCGGGTGCTGGCGGGGAGCCCCTTCCCCGACACGCTGGAGGGCCTGGGCTTCAGCCTCCACCGCTGGGGCATCGCCCCGGACACCACCCTCTCCGCCGCCGGGATGCCCCCGCGCCTGGGGGAGGCCTCCACCGGCCACGCGCCCTTCGACCTCGTCATCCTCGACCTCGACCTGCCGGAGGCGGCGGACCTCGCCTTCCTCCATGCCCTCCGGGCCGCCGCGGACAATCCGGACCTCCCCATCCTCCTTCTGGCCACCACGCCCAGGCTGAGCCTCGCGGAGCAGACCCTCAACCTCCGGCGCACCCTCACCATCCTCAAGCCCGTGCGCCGCGGCCGCCTGAAGGAGGCCCTGCGCCGCCTGGTCGCGGGCTCCGCCGGGGAGGAGGCGGGCATCCTGCGGACCGGGCCCGTGGCGCACCTGAGCCCCACCCCCCAGAGCAGCCGCATCCTGGTGGCGGACGACAACCCCATGAACCTGAAGGTCGCGAAGTCCATGCTGGCCTCCTTCGGGTACGCGCCGGACCTGGCGGGAGGCGGCTACGAGGCCGTCGCCGCCCTGGAGCGCGGGACCTACGACCTGGTCTTCCTGGACTGCAACATGCCGGGCCTGGACGGCTTCGCCGTGACCCGGGAGATCCGCGCCAAGGAGGGCGAGACCCGCCACACGCCGATCATCGCGCTCACCGCCAGCGCCATGGGCGGCACCCGGGAGAAGTGCCTCGCCATGGGCATGGACGGCTACCTCTCCAAGCCTCTGCGGCCGGAGACCCTCAAGGGCGTCCTCGACCACTGGCTGGGCCACCAGGAGCTCCTCGCGGCGGAAGAGGCCGCCGGGGACGCGGCCGCACCGGACGTCCAGACCCTCGACGAGCGCACCCTCGCCGGGCTCAACGCCCTCGATCCCACCGGCGAGGACGGCTGGGTGCAGGACCTGGTGAAGGACTACCTGGAGGACGGTCCGCGCCGGCTCGAAGGCGTCCGCGAGGCCCTCTCGGGCCGCGACGGCGCCCTGGCCTCCCGCCACCTCCACAACCTCAAATCCAACAGCGCCACCCTCGGGGCCAAGCAGCTCTCCGACCTCTGCGCCGACCTGGAGCTGCGGGCGGAGAGCGGCGACTTCGGCACCATCGCCGACCGCATGGAGGACCTCCAGGCCGCCTGGGACAAGGCCCGCCGCGCCCTGGAAGCCTTCGGCGCCGCCCGGGGCTGACGGGCCCAGGCAAGCCTTGCTGAACCGCGGAAGGGCCCTCAGACTGGAAGGTCCGTTGGGGATCCATGGCACAGAAGGGCGTGAAGGTGATTTCGGTGGAGCCCGGAGGCCTCGCCGAAGGCGCGGGCATCCAGGCCGGCGACACCCTCCTGGAGATCAACGGGGAGAAGGTCCTCGACCAGCTGAACTACCAGTTCCTCCTCAGCAAGGAGGATGAGTCCGTCCTGCGCGTCCGCCGGGCGGACGGCACCGAGTTCACCGTGCGGGTGGAGAACGGCGGCGACGGCCTCGGCCTGGACCTGGAGGCGGACGAGGTGAAGGTATGCAGGCAGAACTGCGTCTTCTGCTTCGTGCACCAGATGCCCAAGGGCTACCGCAAGAGCCTCTACCTCAAGGACGAGGACATCCGGCTCTCCTTCCTCTACGGCCACTTCAGCACCCTCAGCAGCAGCGACGGGGCCGAGCTGGACCGCATCGTGCGCGAGCGCCTGTCGCCCATCCACGTCTCGGTCCACGCCACGGACCCGGAGGTGCGGGTGCGGCTCGTGGGCAACCCGAAGGAGGGCCACATCCTCCGAAAGATCGACCACCTCCTGGAGGGCGGCATCGACGTCCACACCCAGGTGGTCCTCGTGCCCGGCCTGAACGACGGCTGGGTGTGGCGCAAGACCCTCGACGAGCTCTGGGCGCGACGCGCCTTCCAGGCCGAAGGGCCCTGGGCCGGCAAGGGGGGCGTGCTGTCCCTCTCCTGCGTGCCCGTCGGGCTGACCGCCCACCGGGAGGGGCTGCCGGACATCCCCGACGTGGACCCCGCCTTCGCGAAGGCCTGGGTGGCCGAATGGATGCCGGAGGTGCGGCGCCGCGCCGAGGCCAACGGGGGGGAGCCCTGGCTCCTCCTGGCGGACGAGTGGTTCACCCGCGCCTCCGTCGAGGTCCCCGGCCGCGCCTTCTACTCCCAGAGCTGGGCCCAGCTGGAGAACGGCGTGGGCATGGTGCGCCGCTTCCTCGAGCAGACCCGCCGCTTCCTGGCCACCCCCAAGGCCGCGCGCTTCGCGGGGCGCAACATCCTGCTGCTCACCGGCGCCAGCTTCGCCCCGATCCTGGCGCGGGAGGCGGCGCGCCTGAACCGCAGGACCGGCGCCCGCCTGCGGGTGGCCGCGGCGAACAACTTCTCCTTCGGCGACATGGTCACGGTGGCGGGCCTGCTCTGCGGGTCGGACCTGAAATACGCCGCCCACGCGGACCGGGAGGCGCACGGCGCCGTGGACGCGGTGGTCGTGCCCAGCGCCAGCCTGCGCACCCACACGGGCCCCACGGACCAGTACACCCTCCACGGCCAGGTGGCCCGGGCGGAGGGCACCTTCCTGGACGACATGACCCTCGACCAGCTCGCGGCGGACCTCGGCGTGCCCGTCCTCCCCGGCGGCGAGAACTTCTCCCAGCTCCTGGACCACCTGGAGGCCGCCGAACGCGCCGCGGGCTTCAGCGGCCGGGACCTGGCGAAGGTCTTCCACCGCGGCGGCCTGAACCTGCCCCAGGGCGCCTACAACCCTTAGCGCGCCTTGGGGTGCGTCCAGCGTGTTCCTGGATGGACCCCTGGTCTCGCTTATGCCGCGAAGCGGCCTGAGCCTGTTCCAGGCTGTGGTCGCCCTCAATCCGGCTTAAGCACCGTGATCGCGGCCACCGCGTCCCCGTCGCCGGG
>JBGASS010000193.1:0-5414 GCA_044229555.1 Holophagaceae bacterium | reverse complement strand
CGGGTTCGAGCGTGATGAGGTTCCGGTAATCCATGGGTCGAAGATAGGACCCGGAGGGCCGCGCCGCAAGGAATCCATCGCGTCCCCAGGCCTCACTCCGGCCAGTGATGCTTCGGATACCGCCGCGACAGCGCCGGCCGCAGCTCCTTGTAGACCCGCTCCCAGAAGCCCGCGAGATCCTTCGTCACCTGCAGGGCCCGCATGTTGGGCGCGAGGAGGTGCAGGACCAGGGGCACGGCGCCTCCCGCGATGGATGGCGTCTTCTTCAGGCCCCAGAAGTCCTGGAGCCGGCTCTCGATCCACGGGGCCTCGCCGTCGTAGCGGATCTTCGCGGGGCGGCCTTTGGGGAGCTGGAAGGTCTCCGGCGCCCAGGCATCCAGGAGGCGCGAAGCCTCGGGTCCGAGCAGCGCCTTCATCGCTGAATGCCAGTCGAGGTGCTTCAGGTCGCGGAGGCTTGCGGAGCCTTCGCAGGCCTTGGCGACGAGCCGGTGGAGGAGGGCTTCACGGGGCGGCAGCTCCAGCTCGGGGCGGTGCAAGGAAAGGAAGACGGCGCGGTCCAGGAGCCGGTCCACGGCTGCCTGGGCGTCGCCCAGCCCGTGCTCCAGCAGCGCCTCGCCGAGACATTCCGCGACGCCGGGCTCCGTCGCGTCCGCGGGACGGCGGCTCTCCTCCAGGAGCAGATCGCCAAAGGACAGGCTCGCCACCCGGTCCACCCGGCTGGATTTTTCGTTGTAGCGCAGGCTGATGGTCTCGTTAGCACGGGGAAGGCCTCCAGCAGCCATTCCGTCTCGATCCTCGACGCCGCGCGGATGGTGGCCTTCTGGCCCGTGCCGGCCTTCTGGGCGTCCGCCTCCAGGGCCACGATGAGGTCGGCCTTCCGTACCCGGCTCGACGGATCCAGGCGCGCGCCGGAGCCCCCCTCGAAGGCGAAGGTGTCCTTGCCGCCGGCCTTGGCGATGCGGTCCGGATAGGCGGGAAGCAGGGCCCGCAGCAGCCGCGCTTCGGCATCCGCGGGTTCCGCGTCCGAGACCCCGCGCATCAACGACCGCACCGCCAGCTGGGCGCGGTGGAGGGCGCCGCCGTCCAGGCCCGCGGCCCGGATCGCGCCCCCATGGAACTTGGCGGCTTCGGCCTCCCGGTACTGGTCCAGGCGCAGCAGGAGGTCCGAATCCAGGGCCGGGCCCGCGGAAACGGAATCCTGGAAGGCGCCGCGCTCCAGGCTGGCCCGTGCGGAGAGATCCCCGGTCTCCAGCAGGGCCGCCGCCCATCGCGCCGTGGCCGGGATGCCCAGGTCCTCGCCCGCCACCACCAGGCGCGCCAGGCGCGGATGCAGGGGCAGGGCCAGCATGCGCCGGCCGGTGGCCGACAGCCGGCCCGCGCCGTCCAGAGCGCCGAGGTCGCGCAGGAGCTGCTCCGCCGCCTGCAGGCTGGCCCCCGGCGGCGCCTCGAACCAGTCCTGGGCCGCGGGGTCCGCGATCCCCAGGCCATGGAGCGCCAGCAGGGCCTCCGCCAGGTCCGCCCGCTGCAGCTCCGGCGCGTCGAAGGCGGGGCGCGCCAGGAAGTCGCTTTCCGTGAACAGCCGCACGGCGAGGCCCGGGCCCGTGCGGCCCGCCCGGCCCGCCCGCTGGATGCAGCGCGCCTGGCTGATGCGCACCGTCTGCAGCCGCGACAGCCCCGACCAGGGCGAGTGGCTGGCCTCCCGCCCCAGCCCCGAATCCACCACGGCGGCGATGCCGTCCAGGGTCACGGAACTCTCCGCCACGTTGGTGGAGAAGATCACCTTGGGCCGCTCACAGGGGGCCAGGGCCGCGCCCTGGACGTCGGAGGAAAGCTCGCCGTGGAGGGGGAAGAGGGCGAGGCCCCGGGCCTGGGCGAGGCCCTCGCAGGCCTTCAGGCAGGCGCGGATCTCCGCGGCGCCGGGGAGGAAGACGAGGAGGTTGCCCTTCAGCCCCGCGTCGTGGAGCCGCGTCACGGCCTCCTTCACCTGCTCCTGCAGGGGCCGGTCGTCGGGGCGGGGCGCGTGGCGCAGCTCGATGGGATGGACGCGGCCCTCGCTCCGCAGGTGGGGCGCCCCGAGGAAGGCCGAGACCGGGCCCGGGTCCAGGGTCGCGGACATGACCACCAGCTTCAGGTCCGGCCGCGCCGTGCGCTGGAGGCGGCGCAGGAGGGTGAGGGCGAGGTCCGTGTGCAGGTGGCGCTCGTGGAACTCGTCCAGCACCACGGCGGCGATGCCCTTCAGCTCCGGGTCGCCGGCCAGGCGGCGCAGCAGGAGCCCTTCGGTGACGAAGCGCAGGCGGGTGGCCTTCGAGACCTTCGCCTCGAAGCGCACGGCGTAGCCCACGCGCCCGCCCAGGAGCTCGCCCATTTCATCCGCCACCCGGGCCGCGGCGAGGCGGGCCGCCAGGCGCCGGGGCTCCAGCGCCCAGCATTCCCCGTCCCCCAGCAGGCCGCCTTCCAGCAGGGCGCGGGGCAGGCGGGTGGTCTTGCCGGCGCCGGGCTCCGCGGTGAGGACCAGGCTCCGCGCGGAGGCCAAGGCTCGCAGGGCCTCCGGCAGCAGGGAATCGATGGGCAGGGGCAGGGCGGCGGTCACCCGTCCAGGATCGCCTATAGACTGATCGAGCCGATGCTCCGCCGCCACCTGGAAGACCGCATGCTCTACCTCGCCTTCCGGCGGGGCTGGCTGCGCCACGGGACCCTGGGCAAGGAGCTGGAGGAGCTGCTGGACCGGGATCCGGCCCTGGCCCTGAAGCGGCTGGTGGAGCTGCAGTTCCTGGATGCGGACTACGTGAAGAGCCTGGAGCGGGACGCCCGGGTGGAGATGGGGCGCTACCTCGACATGACCCAGGACATGCCCAAAATTCCGGACCGGACCGTGGCGACGGGCTCCGGGCCCATCCGGGCCGTGCCCGCCGCCGACAGCGGGGAGTTCCGCATCTGGGCCAAGGCCGCCGGTGTGATGGAAGGGGAGCCCTGGGGTCCCTACCGCATCCTCGGCCTCCTGGGGGAGGGCAGCGTGGGCCGGGTCTTCCGCGCCATCGACCCGGACCTGGGCCGGCCCGTGGCCCTGAAGATCCTCCAGCGCCAGGACCCCACGACCCTCGAGCGCTTCCTCAACGAGGCCCGGGCCCAGGCCCGCATCGAGCACCCCTGCGTGGCCAAGGTCTACCGGGTCGGGGAGGAGGGCGGCCAGCCCTACATCGCCATGCAGTTCGTGGACGGCTCCACCCTGCGGGACGGAGCCTCCCTGCTGGACCTGGAGCACAAGGTGCGCATCGCCGCCCAGGTCTGCGAAGGAGTCCACGCCGCCCACCGCCTGGGCATCATCCACCGGGACCTGAAGCCCAGCAACATCATGCTGGAGCGGGATTCGGAAGGCGCCTGGCGCCCCATCGTGCTGGACTTCGGCCTCGCCCTCACCCGGGAGAGCAGCGGGCTCACCATGGCGGGCCACGCGGTGGGCACCCCCAAGTACATGAGCCCCGAGCAGTGGCGGGGCCTGCCCCTGGACCGGCGCAGCGACGTCTACTCCCTCGGCGTGACCTTCTTCGAGATCCTCTGCGGCCGGGCCCCCTTCGAGGGCGAGCACCCTCTCGAAGTGTTGCGGGCCGCGGCGGAGACGGAGCCGCCCAAGCCGCGGAGCCTCAACAAGGACCTCCCCCTGGACCTCGAGACCATCCTCCTCAAGGCCCTGGAGAAGGAGCCGAACGCCCGCTACGACAGCGCCAAGGCCCTGGCCCAGGACTTCGACCGCTACCTCGAGGGCGAGCCCATCTCGGCCCGGCCCCCCTCCCTGGCGGACCGGGGGCGGCGCTGGTTCCGCCGCAACAAGCTGGCGGGGGGCATCGCGGCGGTCTCCCTCATCCTCCTCGCCGGCACCGGCGGCTGGGCCACCCTGGCCCTGGTGCGGGGCCGCGCCCAGGCCCGGGCCGCGCGGATCTTCGGGGCCGCCGGGGAGCGCATCGAGGTCCTGCTGGCCAAGGCCTACGCCCTGCCCAAGCACGACGTCTCCCGCACGGAGGACGAGGTGCGCCGCACCCTGGTGAGGCTGCGGGCGGACATGGAGCGCCTGGGCCGCGAGGCGGAGGGGCCGGGGCTGCTGGCCCTGGGCCGCGCCCACCGGGCCCTCGGGGACCTGGAGGAGGCCCACCAGGAGCTGTCGAAGGCCTGGGATTCGGGATACCGCGGCCCGGAGGTGGCCGGGGAGCTGGGCCTGGTCAAGGCGGCCCTCTACCGCCGCGCCCTGGCGCCCCTCAGCGGCGTGGGGCGGGAGGAGCGGCGCAAGCTGCTGGACGAGACCCTCCGCAAGCCCGCCCAGGAGCTGCTGCGGACCATCCCTCCGGCCTCCCTGCGCCCTTCCGAACTGGCGGCGGCGGAGCTGGCCCTCACCGAGGGCCGCCACGAGGAAGCCCTGGGCCTGGCGGACGAGGCCTATCAGGCCCAGCCCTGGCTCTTCGAGGCCCTGTCCCTCAAGGCCGAGATCCGGATGGTGCAGGCCGACGAGGATTTCGAGGGGAAGCGCCTGCCGGAAGCGGAGGCGCACCTCCTCGAGGCCGCCGCGGATCTCGCCAAGGCCCGGGACATCGGCCGCAGCGCCCCCTCCGTCTACCTGCTGGAGGCCCGCCGCCGGGCGGAATGGATCCGCTTCCGGACCTCCTGCGGAACCGCGGACCCCGCGGACCGGGCGCGGGCCCTGGCGGCCTGCGACGAGGCCGAGGAGCTCCGGCCCGGCAGCTGGCTGTCGCGCCTGAACCGCGCCGCGGTGCACCTCCACTGGGCGCCTTCGGAGCGCCAGTTCGGCCGGGCCTTGCGGCCGGAGCTGCAGCTGGGGGTCACCGCCGCCGAAGACGCCCTCCGGCTGGCGCCGGAATCCAACGAAGTGCTCGCGGCCCTGGCCTTCCTCTGGTGGCGGTGGGCGGCCGAGGACGAGATCGACGGCCAGGATCCCCGCCGTGCCCTCTCCCACAGCCTCGCCGCCCTGGAGAAGGGCCTGAAGCATCCCGAAGAGGCGCCGACCCTGCACCTGCGCATGGGGAACTGCTACACCACCCAAGCCCTCTTCGAGCTGCGGAGCGGCGTGGATCCGGAGGGCTCCGTGGCCCAGGCCGAAGCCCACTACCGGGAGAGCGCCCGCCTCAAGGCCAGCGGCCAGCCCCTCTCGGACCTGATCTGGGTCCTGTCCATCCGCGCCCAGGCCCTGCACTGGCGCGGCGGCGACCCGGCTCCGGTGGACGCCGCCGCGGAGCGCCTCTTCCTGGAGGCGAACCGGCTGATGCCCTCCTATTTCTTCACGAAGACGAACCTCGCGGACGTGAAGCTCGCCCTGGCGGAGCACAAGCTTTCCCGGGGCCAGGACCCCTCCCCGGAGCTGGCGCGCTGCCGCGAGCTCGGTCTCGCGGCCCTCAACGACGCCCCGC
>JBGASS010000192.1:0-5319 GCA_044229555.1 Holophagaceae bacterium | reverse complement strand
GGGAAGTGGCCGCGGGTCAGGCTCTCAGGCCCCTGGGTGCGCTGGCGCACGCCGCCGGGGTAGCGGTTCGTGAGGGCCACGAGGTCCTGGTAGTAGTTGATGCTGTTGACCTCGACCTTGCTGAAGGGCGCGGCGACCTCGATGCCGAGGAAGGGAGACACGTTGGAGCCGCGGTCCCAGACGTAGCGGCCCATGACCCGGCCCCAGCCGCGCCACTCGGATTCCTTGGTGGGCGTGCCGTGGCCGTCGTTGCCGGAGGTGGCCTCCATCGAATCGTTGCGGGCGTCCACGCCCAGGCCGAACTGCCAAGCGCTGCCCTGCTTGCCGAGGCGCAGCATCGCTCCGACGATGCCCTGGGACTTGTGCTTCATGTCCCAGTTGCTGTCGTAGCCGGTCTTCACGTCGCTCTGCATGCGGTAGCCCGCGGAGAGCTGCAGCGCGCCCCAGGTCCAGCAGAAGGGCTCGATGGAGATGCGGCCGTGGATGCCCGTGGCGGGATCGGTGCCGATCTGGAAGGTGCTGACGGGACCCTGCACGGTGGCCTTGTCGTAGCTCATGGAGTCCACGCCGAGCTGGACTTCCCAGGGCCAGAAGCCCGAGCTCTTCTTGGACTGGGCATGCGCCGCCGTCGGCATGAGCAGGCCGGCGGATGTCGTCAGGGGAAGAATCCAGTGCTTGATGGATGCCATGAAGCGCCTCCTTGGTAAGAAACTGTGATGGAACAAAGATTAGCGGCGGATGGAAACTAGGACAACTGCAAGGGGGAACGGGTTTTGGCAGAACTGCTGCTGGTTGTGGACTAGGCGCGACCTCATGGTATGAAATCCAACGGATGTTGCAACGATTTCTTGGGAACCTTTCCATGAATTGACCCAGGCCACTGACCGCGCACTTGGAAAGAAGCGACCCGTCTGGAACAATGGAAACCCAGGGATCCCATAGCTCAGATGGATAGAGCGTCTCCCTCCTAAGGAGAAGGTCGCGCGTTCGAATCGCGCTGGGATCACCATCCCCCGCCGGGTGACGAAGCAGAGGACTAAAGGTCCTCTGCGCAGCCGGGCCCCCGGCGAGGGGATGGTCACCGTACGTGTGGGACGAGCGGCAATCCAGCGGTCCCCCATCCTCTGCGCAGTCGGGCCCCCCGCGAGGGGATGGTCACGGCACGGGTGGGGCCGGGCGGCAATCCGCGGGACCCCGGGCACTGCGCTGCTGGGTTCCGGGGCGTCTTCCCATCAGCGGCCCGCTGGCCGGTCCGCCCTGCTAGGTCCCTTCCAGCTCCAGCGCCTGCCACGTCACGCCGTAATGCCCCAGGATGGCATCCCGCTCCTCGCGCTCCTGGTCCCCGATGCTGCGGTAGGGATGGCCGAAGACCACCCTGCGGACGCCTCGGCGCACCAGGGCGCGGGTGCAGGCGAGGCAGGGCTCGTGGGTGACGTAGGCCACCGCCACGGGGCCGTCGCAGAAACCCAGGGCGTTTTCTTCGGCGTGGCTGGTGTGGAGGCAGCGGCGCCCTTCGTGGCAGGTCTCCGGCGTGCAGTGGGGCATCCCGGGCAGGGCGCCGTTGAAGCCCGCCGCCGCAACTCCGCCGTCGGCCCGCAGGAGCACCGAGCCCACTTTCAGGCGGCAGCAGGTGCCCAGCCGGCTCAGTTCAAAGGCCATGCGGAGGAAGACTTCGTCTTTGAGGGCGGTCCGGGAGGTCATGCCTTGATCCTAGCGGGCCTCGGGCGCGGCCACGGGGTTCCGGGGCTCATCCGGCCTGCCTGGGCCGGAGACCAGGCTCAGTTGGAGAGCAGGACCTTCCCGCCCCGGCCCGCGGCCGCGACCCTTTCGAAGGCCCGGGCGAAGTCCGCCAGGGGGAAGACGGCCTCCACCGGCGGCCCGACGCGCCCGGCGGCCATCTCCGCCAGGAGTCCGCCCAGGATCCGGTCGCGCTCCTCCCGGGGGGTGCGGAGTTTCCAGTCCGTGAGCCAGAAGCCCCGGAGGGTGAGGGTCTTGAAGATCAGCTGGCCGCCGGGGATCTGCAGGGGCTCCATGGAGAGGGCGCCGTAGACCAGCAGCGTGCCGTTGCGCTGGAGCAGCATGGCCACCTGGCCCCCCAGGGCGCCCCCCACCGCGTCCACCGCGGCCTTCGCGCCGCTCTTGGGCAGGAGCGCCGCGGCCTTGTCCATCCAGTGGGGATCCGTGGTGTTCAGTGCCGGTCCCGCGCCCAGGCCCTCCAGCTCCTGGGCCAGGTCGTCCCGCCGCACCAAGCTCAGGACCTTGAAGCCCTTCAGCAGGGCGATCTGCAGGATGCAGCGGCCCACCGCGGATCCGCTGGCGGTCTGCACCAGCCAGTCGCCGGGCCCCAGCTTCAGGTCCACCAGGCACATGAGCCAGGCGGTGAGGGGATTGACGATGACCTGGCAGGCCGCCTCATCGGTCAGGCCGGCGGGGATGGCCACCAGGTTTTCCGCCGGCGTCACCAGCAGCTCCGCCCAGGTGCCCTGGGCGCCCAGGGGCACGGCCCGCTGGCCGAGCTCGAAGCCCTCCACGCCCGCGCCGAGGGCGTCGACGGTGCCGAGACCTTCGAGGCCGGCGGTGGCGGGCAGGTCCGGACGGCGGCCGTACACGCCCTTGACCTGCAGCAGGTCCGAGGGGTTGATGGGGCGCAGGCCCATCCGGAGGCGGACTTCGCCAGGTCCGGGAACGGGATCGGGCACCTCGCTCAGGGACAAGACCTCCGAGGGCTCGCCAAAGGCTTCGAAACGCAGGGCTCTCATGGTTTCTCTCCTTGTGCCTTGGGTTTGGGGAGCTGGGCCCCGACGTCGGTGACCGCCAGGGACTGGGTCGTGCGCTGGTTCCGCAGAGTGGCGCGGAGGTCCCGGCCCTTCTGCAGGTACACGGCCTGCACCACGGCGTCGGGCCCCGGCGTCGTGCCTTCGATGGCCCAGCCCGCGGCCTTGAGGGCCGCCTGCATGACCGTGAGGAATTCGTGGTTGGAGACGGGTCGCTCCAGCTCGTACTGCTTCTCCACCATGGTGAGGGTGGCGAGGGTCTCGGTCCCGTCGGCGAGGCGCACGGGCTCGGGATTGGTGACCTGGAGGCTGCGCAGCAGGCGGCCCTTCACCGTCGGCAGCACGTAGGGAAAATCCGCCTTCTCGTTGATGGGCTCGACCTCGGCCCCCGGCGCACGGAGGGTCAGGGTCGGCGGCTCCGTCTTCTCCACCACCGCGACCTTCAGCTCCCCGCTGCCGCCGGCCTTCACGCTGATCCAGGCCTCCCGGCCGTTCACCGCGAATTTGGCGATGCCCCGCTCCTTCCATTCCCAGGTCCAGCCCGCCGCTTCGAGGGCCTCCTGCACCCGCTGCTGGATCAGGAGCAGGCCCAGCTTCTGGCCCCCGGCGGGACGCAGGAGGAAGCGGGAGGCCATGCCCTGGATGGGGATCTTCAGCCAAGCCCCGGTCTGGGCATTGCGGACGTCGAAGAGCTCCTTGTCGAAGCGCCAGGTCTCCTGGCCTTCGGGTTTCACCTCCAGCCCCTCGGGGATGGGGAGGTAGGGCGGGAGCTGGAAGTCCTGAGCGGCAAGGCGGGCGGCCGCGAGCACGAGGGCCGGGATGGATCGGAGCATGCCTCGATCCTACCCGTCTCAGTTCCGCAGGGGCTTGCCCTTCGTGAGGATGGAGTCCATCCGCGCCTGGGTCTTCTCGTAGCCGCACAACCGCGCGAAGGCCTGGCGCTCCAGCTCGAGGATGCGCTCCTCGCTGACCTCCTGCACCGGGCTCACGTCGCCGCCGCAGAGGATGTGGGCCAGCTCGCCCATGATGATGGCGTCGTGCTCGGAGGCGAGGCCCTGGAGCTGGAAGTCCTTCACAGCGCTCTTCAGGGCGGCCACGCCGCCGAGGCCCGGGAGCCTGAAGGTGCGGGGCTGCACGGGCTGGAAGTCCGCGGCCATCTTCAGCACCTCGGCCTTGGCGGCGGCGAGAAGGTGGGCGCTGTTCATGACGCGCACGTCGCTGCGGCGGAAGTAGCCATTGGCTCGGGCCTCGTCGAAGCTGGTGTTCACGTTGGCGGTGCCGATGAACTGGAAGGCGGCCTTGATCTTGGGCATGGGGCCCAGCTCGCCCTTGGCCTTCATGGCGTCTTCCATCCGCAGCAGCATCTGCAGGCAGCCGCCGCCCGCGGATGACCCCACGCCCTTCCACCATGTAGGTCTCGGCGCTGCCCACCGCCCGCTGGCAGGCCAGGGTAGCCGCCCCAGCACCAGCTGAAAGGGGCGCCGCCACCGTCGGGAAGGGCGCGTAGGTCAGCGCCCGCGCCGCGTACTGCAATCGACGAGAAGCCTCCTCGATGAGATCGAACTGTTTCTCCTTGGCGGCGTTCACCACGAAGACCAGGTTGGCGCCGGCGCTGAAGACCTTGCCCTGGTTGCCCACCACCAGGCCCTTGAAGCGCCCGGGAATGTGCTTCTGGACCGTGTCCTCCATGAGCATCACGATGCCGTCGTCCAGGGCGTTCATCTTGGTGCGGAACTGGAGGCAGGCCACGTCGTCGCCCAGGTCGATGAGCTGGGCGGAGCTGTTCTCGGCGATCACCTTCCCCCGGCCCACTTCCCGCTTGAGGATGAGGACCTGCTTGTCCTCCAGGATCGGGACGTATTCGAGGGTCTTCGGGTCCAGCTGGGCCGTGGGCACGCCGTACTGCCAGCGGTAGAAGCCTTCCACGCCCTTGGCCAGCATGCGCCGCACCAGGTCCGGCACCGCGCGCTGCTCGAAGTCCATGCGGGCCACGACCCTTGAAACGCCGAGCGTATCCCAGAGTTCGAAGGGGCCCAGCTCGAAGGCGAAGCCGTTCTTGATGGCGTTGTCCACGTTGAGGGGCAGGTCCGTCACCTCGCCGAGGCGGTTCACGGCGTAGGTCAGGTTGTCCGCCACGCAGCGCCAGGCCAGGCGACCCGCCTCGCTCTCGCTGGTCAGCAGGGTGCGCACCCGCTCCGCCGGATCATCGATTCCTTTCAGCTCCTTGAGGATCGGCCAGTCCTTCTTCTCCTGGGGCCGGGTAGGCCTCGGTATCAGGATCGATGGCCAGGAAAGCTCTGCTGTCCGGCCTTGTCCTTCTTGAAGAAGCCGCCCTTGGTCTTGCCCAGGACCTTGTTGTCCAGCATCCACTGGAGCAGCTCCGGGAACTTGAAGACGTCGCGGACCTCGTCGTTGGGGCAGGCTCGTACGTTCTTCGCCGTGGCCGCCATGATGTCGATGCCCGCCAGGTCCGCGGTGCGGAAGAGGTAGCGCTCTTGGCCCTCGCCGCGGCCTCGCCCAGCACCGAATCGATGACCTCGAAGGG
>JBGASS010000191.1:0-8143 GCA_044229555.1 Holophagaceae bacterium | reverse complement strand
AAGGGGATTCCCCTCGCCGGGGCGGGTCTTGAAGCGGCGGTGCATCCAGAACCACCAGCGGGGGTCCTTGCGGATCTGGCCCTCGATGCGGGACGTCATGAGCTGGGTGGCGGTCCACGCGGCCTGGACCGGATCGGCGCTGGACGGCACGCGGAAGGGGGCGTCGAAACGCACGGTGACCGTGTCGTCTTCGTTGGGCCAGGAGAAGACGGGGAGGACCGGCAGGCCGTAGCGCGCCGCCAGGCTGCCGGCGGTGGCGAAGGTGGAGGCCCAGCGGCCGAGGAATTGGACGAAAACCCCCAGGGTCAGCGCGTCCTGGTCCAGGAGGAAGCCCACGCCCCGCCCGGCTTTCAGGGCCTTCAGCGTGTCGCGCATGGCACCGTCCTTGGAGATGACGGTGTTGCCGAAGCGGGTGCGGAGCCCCGCGAGCTCGGGTTCCAGGAGGGGGTTGTCGAGCTCCCGGGCGATGACCGCCAGGGAGCGGCCGTGGCGGCTCTGGGCGAGGGCGATGGCCTCCCAGTTGCCGTAATGCCCCGTGAGCTGGATGAAGCCCCGGCCTTCGGCGGCGGCGGCATCGAAGTGTTCCAGGCCCTCCACCCGCACCCAGCGGTCGAGCTCCTCCGGCTCCATGGCCATGAGCCGCAGGGTGCCCAGGAGCAGGGAGCCGAAATGGGCGAAGCATTCCCGGGAGAGGCGGCGGATCTCCTCCGCCAGCTCGATGCCGGCCCCCCGCAGGTTCTCCCGCACCACCCGCCGGTGCCGGGCGTCCAGGAAGCCAGAAGATCCGGCCGAGGCCCCGGCCCAGGGCCAGGGCCGTGGGGGTAGGGAAGCCTGCGCACCAGGCCTTCGGCGGCCCGGAAGAGGCCGACTTCGAGGCGGTGTCGGAGGGTCGCGGTGGGCAAGGTGGGACAAAAAAAGGGGCGCCCCGGGAACGGGGCGCATGCAGGAAGTCTACCAGGGAACTGTTCGCTGGACAGCCTGGGGGCGGGTCAGCCCGGGGCCCGTTCCGCCCGGCTCAGGGGCATGGTCATGCAGCGCGGCCCGCCCCGGGCCCGGCTGAGCTTCCCCGCTGTCCAGCTGGATCAGGTATTTCTTGCGGTCCAGCAGGTTGATCTGGGGTCCGCCAGCAGCTCCTGGGCGGTGAGCACCCGGTAGCCGGCGTTGCCGAGCCTCGGCGGTGGCGATGCTGCGGGAGTAGCTCACGATGACGCCCGGCGCCAGGGCGAACGCGTTGGCGCCGTCGGTCCACTGCTCCCGCTGCTGCTTGATGTAGTCCTCCTGCCGCAGAAGATCGGCTTCAGCTCGATGCCCACCTCCCGCAGCGCCGTCAGCAGGTTGGGCTGGGTGGTGAAGCGCAGGTCCTCGTGGCGCAGGTCGATCTTCACCACGTTGAGCAGCTCACGGGAGCTGTCGGTGAAGTAGGGCGGGTACACGAGGCACTCGTGCTGGTTGATGCGGGTGAAGATGGTGTCGAGGTGCATGGCGCTGCGCTTTCTGGCATCAGCACCATGAAGAGGTGCTCGAAGGTGCCCTCGGCGGAAGTCCTGGCGCAGGCTTTCGGCAAGGCGATGTGGATGGCGTCGGTGGTCGTGCGCTCGGAGCAGCCCACCGCGAGGATCTTGTCGCCGAGCACCAGGGTGTCGCCGCCTTCCAGGCTTCTGGGGCACCTTGATCTCGCCGCGGATGAGGGTGACCTGGTCGAACCACTTGTCGTTGTCCGTGAGGTGGCGGAAGCGCGGATGGTGCTTGAAGACGTAGCTGAGGATCAGCTCCTGCTGCCGGGCCCAGGTCGCCATGGCGTTGACGCAGTAGCCGTCGCCCACCACTACCGAGGCCGGATCCCGCATGAACAGCAGGTTCGGGATGGGGTTCAGTACGTAGTCGAATTTCGCTGCCAGTGGTCTGGTGCTGCATGTCGGCCAGGATGCCGCCGATGACGCTGCGGGCCACCTCGATGGGGAACATGGTGCGCAGGCAGGCTGGCGGTCTCGTCCGGCAGGTCCACCAGCCGGCGCAGGTCCTCCACGAAGGCCAGCTTCACGCCCTCGTCGTAGAGGGCTCGACGAAGAGGTCCTGGATGTCCAGCACCTCATCGGCCACCTGGAGAGCACCTGGCGGAACTGGCGGTGCTCGAACGCGCGTGGGAACCGTAGAGGATGTCGTCGAAGAGGAGCTTCCATCATCCCGGGCACCATCAGGTCCACTTCGGGACCGGGGTTGCGGACGACCACCTGCTTCAGGCGGTGGATCTCGGAGAAGACCGAAAGCTGGATGGGCTGGGCGGGAGCATGCTGCACCGAGGAATCATCCAGCCTAACGGGATACTGCATATGCATCAAATGACGCATACCACTCCAAGCCCGAATCTTTACCGCATTGGTCAGCTTTTCCTTGATGGGTCGCAAAACCAGCAGTAGTCTGGAGTTTCGACTTCAATCGGGCCTGCGAAACCGTCGCGCCCTCTCCCCGAGCCCTTTCATGGCCGCATTCGTCACCCAGCCCGCCCCGACTTCAAGGCCGCCGCCCTCGTGAACGGCGAATTCAAGGGGAAGTCTCTGCTCGACTACAGGGCAAAGAAGGTCGTCCTCTTCTTCTACCCTCGACTTCACCTTCGTCTGCCCCACCGAGATCCTGGCCTTCAGCGACGCCATCATGAGTTCGAGGCCCGCAACACCCAGGTCATCGGCGAGCGCGGACAGCAAGTTCAGCCACTTCGCCTGGACCCAGATGGACCGCAAGGAAGGCGGCATCAAGGGCATCACCTTCCCCTGGTGGCCGACCTCAACAAGACCATCGCGAGCGACTACGGCGTCCTGCTGCCCATCGGGATCGCCCTGCGCGGCCTCTTCATCATCAGGACGGCGTCCTGAAGCACATCACCGTCAACCACAACGACCTGGGCCGCAACGTCGACGAAACCTGCGCCTCCTCGACGCCGTGGACTTCAGCGAGGAGCACGGCGAAGTTCGCCCCGCCAACTGGAAGAAGGGCGAGAAGGCCATGAAGCTGAACGCCGCCCTCAAGGAGTGGGCGGCCAGCAAGTAAGGGTTCCGAACCTCATTCACCACGAGCAGCGGGCGCCGAAAGGCGCCCGCGGTGCATCCGGGAAAAGGTGGCGTACCGGGATCCGGGGGATGGCCGCGCCGGAGTGCTGCATGAAATGAACCTCTGGGTGATCTTGAGGCATGCCCGGGCCCCGGAAACCCGCCAGCGGTGCCTCTGCCGCCCCAAGGAGATCCCATGAGCAAGCTGTAACCTCCTCAGGAACCCTTCGTCATCTGGATCCGGATGACAGCTGTGGTGGGAGGAAAATCGGGCAAAGCTACCACTTCTGTGCCCCCTCCCTGTTCAACGTCTGCACGGCTCCCCCGATGACGCAAGAACGCAACTGCACCATCGTCTTCAGCGCCGCTCACTGCTGACGCTTTCAGGCGGTCGAGCCTCGGCCCGATCGCAGGATGAGAGGGATCCCGCCGCAGCCCTCGCGGCGGGATCCCTTCATAGGCATTCAAGATTCGGCTCGGAGCACGCCGTGCAATTCGAATTCGCGGCCGGTCAATCGGAGAAGCACCGGGTGCGGTGATTCGTGGCAATCGGGCCTGATCCAGGGCGGATGTGATCTCGGACAATGGATCTCGAAGATCGGCGTTCGGGCCTGAAGCCTAGACTTACCCCATTGAACATGGTCCCGAGGCCATGACTCCCGCTCCTGGGCGCCGGTCATCGGTCGACCTTTTCAGGGAGGAACCCATGTCCGAACCCCGCCGCGTCCTCATCCTCGGAGCCGCCGGCCGCGACTTCCACAACTTCAACTCCGTCTACCGGGAGAATCCGGACTTCGAGGTCGTCGGCTTCACGGCGACCCAGATTCCCGACATCGCGGGACGCCGCTATCCCCTGGCCCTGGCGGGAGGCCGCTATCCCAACGGCATCCCGATTTTCGACGAGGCGGACCTGGCGGAGGTCATCCGCCGCGAGAAGCCCGACGTCGCGGTGTTCTCCTATTCCGACGTCACCTACGAGCACATCGGCCACGTCGCCAGCCTCTGCGTCGCCCTGGGGGTGGACTTCGAGCTGCTGGGGGCCGACAAGACCATGCTCAAGAGCTCCAAGCCCGTCATCGCCGTCACCGCCGTGCGCACCGGCGCGGGCAAGAGCCAGACCACCCGCCACCTGAGCCGCATCCTCAAGGAGCTGGGGGTGAAGGTCGTCGCCATCCGCCATCCCATGCCCTATGGCGACCTGGCGAAGCAGGCCTGCCAGCGCTTCGCCGAGTACGCCGACCTGGACCGGCACGAGTGCACCATCGAGGAACGCGAGGAGTACGAGCCCCACATCGACAACGGCTTCGTCATCTACTCCGGCGTGGACTACGAGCGCATCATCCGCTCCGCCGAGGCCGAGGCCGACGTGATCCTCTGGGACGGCGGCAACAACGACCTGCCCTTCTACGCCAGCGACCTCCACCTCTGCATCGCGGATCCCCACCGGGCGGGCCACGAACTGCTGTACCACCCCGGCGAGGCGAACTTCCGGCGGGCCGACCTCATCGTCATCAACAAGTGCGACACGGCGAAGGAGGCGGACATCGCCCTCATCGAGGCCAACGCGGCCAGAATCAATCCGTCGGCCACGGTGATCCGGGCGAACAGCCCGGTGACCTGCGAGCGGCCGGAGCTGGTGAAGGGGCGGAGGGTCCTCGTCATCGAGGACGGTCCGACCCTCACCCACGGCTCCATGAGCTTCGGCGCCGGGGTGGTGGCGGCCAAGGCCGCGGGCGCCGCCTCGATCGTGGACCCGACGCCCCACGCCGTGGCCTCCATCGCCGCCACCTACCGGAAGTATCCCAACGCCATGGGCATCCTGCCCGCCATGGGCTACGGCGAAGCCCAGATCCGCGACCTGGAGGCCACCATCGAGGCGACCCCCTGCGACGTCGTGCTGAGCGCCACCCCCATCGACCTCACCCGGGTCCTGAAGGTGAACAAGCCCATGGTGCGCGCCTCCTACGAGCTCGCCGAGGCGATCCCCGGCCGGCTGGAAGCGGCAGTGCGGGCCACCCTGGGCTTCGCCCCTGGGCCTGGGGTTCCGGAACCTCCAATCCTGGCAGCCTCGAAAGGTTGAGTCTCAGGCAGCGAATCCTCAGGCCCCCGCGGTCCCGTCGCGCTCCGCCTCCAGCTGCACCCGGGTGGAGGCGTCCGGCTCGGGTCCCCGAAAGGACCCGGCATGCGCCGCCCTGGTATGAAAGCGCCTAGCGGCGGCCATACCAAGGCGACATGCCGGGGGAGTACCATCGAACCGATGATCCTGCTCCCGCCCCCCGCTCAAAAGGTCCAGGCGACTCCCGCCGACACCGACCAGGCGCGCTTCAGCCCATCCACATTGCTCGGACGGCTCAGTAGGGGAAACTCCACGCGACCCGTCCAGGCGAGCCGGCGCGTCCAGGGTCGCGAGACTTCCAGCCCGAGGTTCACCTGCAGCCGATCGCTGTCGGGAACGTCCAGGAAGGCCTCCGGACCGCCCTCCGCGTCTCGGACCGAGCTCTTCGCCAGGCGTTGGATGGCCAGACCCTTGAAGGTGAGGCGGGTTCCGCCCCAGGCGAAGCCCCGGGCGGCCCAGGCCAGGGCATCGTCCCCGCGCTTCAGCCGCGTGCGGGGATTGGCGCTGCGGCCGCCGGCCTTCTGGTAGACCAAGCCCGCATCCCAGTCTCCGACGCGGGCCCGCAGGCCGGTGATCCAATCCGCAGGCCCCAGTCCCGTCTGGTAGGCCTGGGACAGGGTCGGATCGGCGTCGTCCCGGCCCGTAGCGAGGCGCGAGCCGACCTGGGCTGAAAGGCTCCAGGTTTCGTTCCGGAAGAGGACCTGTTCCACCAAGAGCACCGCATCGCCGAGGCCTTCCACCCGTCCAAGGGGGCCTTCTACCTTCACAAAGGGCAGGGCCAGGCTGAGGCGCGCGCGGGCGCCCAGGCTCAGACTGGCGTCCAACCGAAACCCGCGGAAGTCCAGGCCATCGGAAGCGCCCGAACTGCCGGCCTGGTAGGAGAACGCGAGGTGGCTCCCCGGCCCCACCGGGGCCCTTCCCGCCGCGCAGGCCCCGGCGTCGGAACACTGGGCCTGGAGCCCGCGGGCAAGGAGCAGGAGGGCCAGCAGGCGGAGACGCAAGATTTGGTTCATGCACATGGGGTGAGGGCCGGACGACCCCTGTGACAGGGCCCGCCCGTCGCGGCGGAGGCCCGGGCGGACCTCCTTCTGTCCAGACCTCGCGCCGCCACTCCCTCCCTCCGGTTCAGAAGCCGCCGAGGGTGCAACCCACGGTGACGCAGAACAGCTGCTGGGATTTCGGCGGCGGGCAGAAGGCCGAGGGGCAGCCCACGTTCGTGGGGCAGCCGTTCGTGGGGCAATGCTGGGTGTAGCAGCCGACGAATTGCGTACCGGCGCCCACCGCGTTCAGGGCGCTCGGGGTGTCCAGCTGGCGTAGGGTCTCGCGATTGAGGCGAAGGCGGCTCATGGGATCTCCGGTCGGAGGCACGCGCCCCCTGCCGGAAGCATCCCCAGCCCCGGCAGGCCCTGGGAGATCCACTTCCGGGGTTTTCCAGGCCCGCCACTTCGCGGGAGGGGGATCCAAGGCTCCGGGCGGGAACCGTGGACCCTTCAGGGCGAGCCCCGCAGGACGATCTGCCCCAGGTCCTCCCGCAGCGCCCGCAGGGTCTCCTCGCTGAACCGGGTCTCCTCCGGCAGGCCCGGCAGGTCGGAACGGAGCCCCGCCGGACGGCGGTTCCCCACCGCGAACTTCAGGAACTGCACGGAAGAGAGCTTCTCCTCGCTCATCTGTTCACGGTCGAAGGCAGCCCGTTCCCGGGTGCCGTCGCTGAAGGTCATCCACACGTGGTCCGGCAGGTCCCGCCAGGCGCGCAGCAGCCGGGCCCGCTCCGCCCCGTCGGCGATTTCGATGAGGAGGGTGGCGCCCAGCTCGCCGGGGCCCCCCAGCACGGCGTTGTAGGTGTCCAGCTCGTGCTGGATGTCGCGCTCGCGCACCAGCTGCTCGGCCCGGATCATCTCCTGGATCTGGTAGCGGATGGTCTCGGCGTTCTCGAAGAGGAAGGTGAGGTGGGCGCCGAGGTGCACCCGGCGCGAGGCCTTGGCGGCCATGGCCGCGGCGCGCAGGGCCTCCCGGCGCTCGCCGTAGGTGACGAAGTCCAGCAGGTCGGCGCGCTCGACGTTCTTCATTCGGGTTCCCTGGGCACCGGATGGGGGAAGCCGTCCTTGCGGTAGGCGCGGGCGAGGACGGTCATGGGATGCAGGGCCTTGCGCCCCGCGTGCTGCTCGAACTGGAGGCCCGCCAGGGGGCATTCGCTGACCCAGACTTCGGCACCGGCCTCCGCCTGCATGCCGGCGAAGGCCTTCCGGCCCAGGCGCTTCGAATCCTCGTAGGATTCCGACTTCATGGCGAAGGTGCCGTCATGGCCGCAGCACTCCAGGATGGATTGGAGGGTCACGCCGGGAATCTTGCGGAGGAGGTCCCGGCCCTTGAAGCCCACGGCCTGGGCGCGCAGGTGGCAGGGCGCGTGGTAGGCGATGGGGCCGGGGCTGGATTCGAAAGTCCAGTCGGCGCGGGCCTCGTTGCGGATGGACCAGAGGAACTCGCCGGGGTCCCGCACGGCCTCCGCCAGCTGCTTCGCCCGCTCCCGGTCCTCGCCCTCCAGCAGCTCCGGATACTCCCGGCGCAGCATCATGGCGCAGGTGGGGTTGATGGCGATGACCTTCGCGCCCGCCTCCACGTGGGGCATGAGCGCGTCCAGGTTGGTGCGGGCCTGCCTCCGCAGGGATTCCAGGTCCCCGTGCTCCCAGGCGGGCATGCCGCAGCACTGCAGGCCCCGCACGCAGCCGGCGGCGCAGCCGTTCTTCTCCAGCACCTCCAGGGTGTCCTTGCCGATCTGGGGCTCGTTGTGCTGCACGAAGCAGGTCTGGAAGAGCACCGCCTCGCGGCCGGGCTCTCCGGCGATCTTCCCGCTCTTCTCCGCCCAGCTCTCGAAGGTGGCGGACGCGAAGTCCGGGAGGTGGGCTTCCGGGTGCACGCCGAGCACCTTGTCCATGAACCAGCGGTGCACGGCGACACGGTTCAGGGCGTTGGCCATGCCGAAGCT
>JBGASS010000190.1:0-5463 GCA_044229555.1 Holophagaceae bacterium | reverse complement strand
CCCGACCATCTGCAGGGTTTCCGGAAGGCTCAGGTAGAGCACGCCCTGGCCCACCTTGCCGCCGGCGCCGAGGAGGTCGCGGGTGCGCTGGAGGCGCGCCATCTGGCCCAGGCCCCCCTTGCCCAGGCTGTCGAGGCCGGCCTGGAAGGTGGCGGCGGGATCGCCGAAGCCGGCGATGACCGTGTGGTCGTCGGCCTGCAGCAGGGAGGTCTTCACCTCCTTGGAACCGAAGAGGGCTTCGGGAGGCGGCAGCATCGAGGGCCCTTCCTCCCCGGGCGCGCCGTCCTTCGGCGGCGGAGGGACGCGGGTGAAGCTGGTGACGGCGCGGCCCTGGAACCGGGAAGTGGCGGTCCGCATGCCGGGCTGGCCGTCCTTCCCCGGCCGTTCGGCGAGGGTCGCCGCCTGGCCCACGAAGGACCGGGCGTCCTCCACGCTCAGCGCCAGGCCCAGCCCCGACGCCAGGGGCGCCCCCTCCTTCGCGCCCTTCAGCACCAGGCCGATCCCCCGCAGCTCGCGGAAGAGACCCTGGAGGGAGGACACGGCCAGCGCATCGGCCTTGGGATCCCTCTTCGCCTCCTCGGCGACGGCGAAGGCCATGGTGTCCGCCCAGGCCGACGGGAACTCCATGCCGAAGGCGAGGGCGAAGGGCCCGGCGGGCAGGCCCCGGAAGGCCGGACCCCCGCCCTTGTCCATCCCCACGGTGAGGGCCGCGAGCTCGCCCCCCGGGGCGATGCCGAGGCGCATGGACCCGGTGAGATCGCCCCCGTCGCTGAGGCGCAGGCCCATCACCACGGAGGCCAGTTCCCGCTCCGGGTGGGCCTTCAGGGATTCGGACAGCTTGGCCAGGGGGGACCAGATCGGCTCCGCCTTCGCCTTCGCGGGCTCCGCCGGCTTGCGATCCTTCAGGGACTGGATCGAGAACAGGAAGGCGACGTCCTGGCCGAAGGCCCAGGCCGCCTCGGCCTCCGGCGGCATCGCGAAGCGCCCCTTGTCCGCCAGCATGGCCCTCAGGACCGCTCCTGCATCCCTGGGGCCGAGGATGGCGACGCGGCCGCGGATGGCCGCCACCATGGGCTTGCCGCCCACGGTCACCGTGGTGACGTCGGTGGCCGCCTTGGCCATGTCCGCGGGCTTGAACCGGGCCTGGAAAGCCTCCTTCTTCTGGAAGGCGAGGATCCGGAACTCGGAGTCCTTGGGCTTGGCCCCCGGCGCTTCACCCTTGGGCGCGGCCTTGGTCCGGCCCTCGGGGGCCGGCACGGTGAACTCCACCAGCGGGGCGTCCGGATCCAGCAGGGGCAGGCCGCCGAAATCCTGGGTGAGGGCCTGGCGCACCAGGGCCACCTCCTTGGACTTGAGGCGCTCCCCCAGGGCGTCCCAGCGGGCCAGGGCCTTGGCCGGCCGGTTCAGCACGATGACCAGGCCCGCGCGGCGGGGAATCCACTTCAGGGGATCGGCGGGCTCCTGCGCGGCGAGGACCGGGGCCAGCAGGCCGAGGCAGAGCGGGATTCGAAGGGACATGGGGCACCGGGGGAAAGGGGGACATGGTACGCCGGATAGAATGCCCAGGCGAGGACACCATGGACGTGACGAGGGAAGACGTGCTGCGCTGCGCCCGGCTGGCGGACCTCCGCCTGGAGGAGGCGGAAATCGAGCCCATGCGCCACGCCATGGCGCAGCTGCTCACCCACGCCCAGAGCCTGGACGCCCTGGACCTCGCCGGGGTAGAGCCCACCCTCCACGCATTGCCCCTGGCCCTGCCCCGCCGGGAGGACGTGGAAGGCGAATGCCTCAGCCAGGCCGAGGCCCTCGGCAACGCCCCCGCCGCGGAGCAGGGGCATTTCCGGGTGCCGAAGGCGAGGTGAGCCGGGAGCCTGGGCTCAGAAGCTGTACCGCACGCCGAAGCGCACGGCGCGGGGGGCCTGGAAGGCGAAGGGCTGGCGGTAGGTATCCAGCCGGGGGCCGCCCTCGACGGAATCGAAGCGCTGGTCGATGACCGTGGCGGTCTGGGAATTCAGCAGGTTGGTCACGTCGAGGTTGAAGCGCACGATGTGCTTGTTCTGCAGCTTCCAGGTGTAGGCGAGGTTGATGTCCATGCGGGTGGTGGCGGGGGTGCGGCCCTCCGTGCCCCGGGGCGTGAGGAACAGCTCATAGCGGCCGTAGCCGTTGTGGTAGCCCAGCCGGCTGATGGGGGTGCCGGTCATGTACTGGAGGGTGGCGCCCAGGCTCAGTCCGAAGGCCCATTCGTAGTAGCCGTTGGCCTTCAGCTGATGGCGGCGGTCGCCGCTCAGGTCGCCGTCGCTGTTGATGATGAATTCCGGCACGTCGAAGGCGCTGTTGATGTTGGGATCCAGCTGGCCGGTGCCGTCGGCGCCGCCGATGCCCTGGAAGGCGCCTTCGTAGTTGCCATTGAGCTTGCTCCAGAGGTAGCTCAGCTGCCAGGTGTACTGGGTGGCGAATTTCCGCTGGGCGGTCAGCTCCACGCCCTTGTACTCGCGCTTGGCCTTGGGATAGGTGACGCCCGCGGGATGGCTGTAGCCCGGGTTCATGATGAAGTAGTCGCCCAGGGGGGAGGTGACGTCCAGGCCGTCCTCGATGGCGCGTCCGATGGAGCGGCTGATGTACTTGGCCCCGAAGGTGTAGAGGCTGTTCCAGGTGGTCTCGACGCCGAGGATGATCTCGTCCGAGTAGGAGCCCTTCAGGTCGCTGTCCACGGGCTCCACGTAGGAGCCCACGATGCCCGATTCGGTGCCGAGGATCGTCTCGGCGGCGAGGTCCGGGGCGAAGGCGGACGTGCTGAAGTTGTACGTCGTGGGATTGCGCTCCACGCTGAAGGAGCGGATCACCAGGTCCAGGGGAACCTGCTCGTAGTAGCGGGAGAAGCTGCCGTAGACCTTGTCCTGGCCCTTGCCCCGGAAGTCCCACACGAAGCCCAGGCGGGGCGCCCACTGGTCCTTCAGGGAGATGGCGGTGACGCCGAACTGGTCCTTGATGTCCGTCTGGTCCAGGCGGACCCCCAAGTTGAGGATGAGCCGAGGCGAGACGGACCACTTGTCCTGGAGGAAGTAGGCCTGGCTTTCGTGCTTGGGCTTGGAGGTGAAGGTGATGCTCGGGGCGTTGAAGGGGGACAGCTCCCCGTCCCGGGTGGTCCACCAGTAGTGGCTGTAGATGGCGGGCCCGTCCTGGAGCTTGGTCACCAGCTGGCCGCCCGAGAAGCCCCGGCGGATGTCCGCCTTGTCGGTCTGCAGGTCGAAGCCGGCCTTCAGCTCGTGGGACCCGAGGATGTAGGAGAAGCTGGCCTCGATGTTGTCGCGGGTGAAGGTCTTGTCGTCGAAGCGGCCGAAGCCGCCGCTCTGGGAGCCGTCCTGGGTGTTGTCCACGAGCTGGACGAGGCTGGCGCCCCCGGCGCCCGGCAGCACCGCGTTGGTCTCCTTGTGCCGGCTCACCTGCAGGTGGCCGAACCAGTTGGTGCCGGTGGCCTCGTAGCGCACGCTGAAGTCGTTGCCGCCCACCTTGCGCTCGCCCTCCCAGGTGCTCCGGCTGCCCTGGGGCGTCTTCACCGCGCCGGTGATGGATTCCGGGTCCCCCAGCATGGAGGCGATGAGGGTGTGGCCTTCCGCCATGCGCCAGGTGAGCTTGGCGGCGAAGAGGTTGCGGGTGGAATCCGAGGGGGCGATCTCCCCGAGGTTGGGACCGGGAACGCGGATCTGGTTCTCCTGCTTGTTGACGCGGCGGTCGTAGGCCACGAAGAACCAGAGCTTGTCCTTGACCAGGTAGCCGCCCAGGTCGAAGCCCAGCTCGAAGGTCTTGTTTTCCAGCAGGAGGGGTTTGGTCGCCAGGTTGGCGTCGTTGACGTGCTGGTTGCCGCTCTTGAAGGCCTGGCCTTCCGAGTAGACGAAGGCGTCGCCGGCGAACTCGTTGCCGCCGCTCTTGGTGATCACGTTGATGATGCCGCCCAGGGCCTTGCCGAATTCCGCCTCGTAGCCGCCGGTCTTGACCTGGAATTCCTGGATGAACTCCATGGGCACGCGCTTGCCCTGGGTTCCGAATTCCACGTTGGTGGTGTTGATGCCGTCCACCACGTAGTTGTTCTCCGCCCCGGTGCCGCCGTAGACCTTGAAGCCCTCGCGGTCCTCGGTCACCCCGGGCGCCAGCAGGGCGATGTTGGCGAAATCGCGGCTCACCGGCAGCTTCTGGAAGGTCTCGTTGGTGTAGTTGGCGCCCGTGGTGGTGGTCGTCACGTCGAGGGAGGAGGCCGAACCCGTCACCTCGACCACCGCCGCGCTCACCGGCGCCAGGGAGAGGTCCACCGTGCCGGTGCGGTCCAGGGCCACCGCGGCCTCGGCCTTCGCCCCGTTGAAGCCCTCCGCGGTGGCCGACAGGATGACCTTGCCCGGGGAGAGGAGGTTGAAGCGGTAGGCGCCCGCGGCATCCGTGCTGGTGACGCGCACGCCCTGCAGGTTGCCGCCGCTGAGGCGCACCGTGGCGCCGCGCACGGGGCTGCCCTTGGGGTCCAGGACCCGGCCCTGGAGGCTGCCGGTGGTCTGGGCGACCAGGGCCGGCCCGGCGGAACCCGCCGCCAGGAGGATGGACAGGGCCGAAAGGTGAAGGGAACGACGCATGGGGGCCTCCAGATGAACCCAGTCCCTGCCGGGCGGTACGCAGACTTCCTAGGGACGGTTTGAGGCAGGATGCAGGAAACCGGGCGGATTGAAAAGAGGCCGCGTGTCCAGCCCCTGGTCCGGAGGCCCCGCCCCCGCGCCCGGCTCCGTGCCCCTGGAGGCCCGGCCCTACCAGTCGCCGCCGCCTCCGCCGCTGTCGCCGCCCCCGCTGTCGCCGCCGCCCCAGTCGCTGCCCCCCCCGGAATCCGAGGAGCCCGTGTCCGAGGAACCCCAATCGCTGCCCCCGCCGCCGGATTCGCCCCAGTCCGCGCCGGTCGAGGAGCCCCCGCCGCCGCCGCTGAAGCCGTCCTCGTGGCGGTGCCCGCTGCCGCCGCCCAGCATGCTGCCGATCATCATGCCGGTGAGCAGGTTCCCGACACCGCCGCCGCCCATGTCCTGGCCCTGGGGGTAGCCCTGGCCCTGGAAGCCCTGGCCCGGCGCCGGATCGAGGCCCAGGCGCTGGCGCGCGCTGGCGGGCAGCTCCTCGTCCTTGAGTTCCTGGATGCCCGCCACGGAGGTGCAGTAGCCACACCTCCACGTGACCTTGCGCATGCCGTCCCAGTCCGGCGTCATCTTGTCCGAAGGCGCGGCGCAGTTGGGGCACTTGGGATAGGGGCACGCGAATTTCTGGTCGGGCACCGGGCCGGAGCCCATGGGCCGCTTGGAGGCGCCGAGCACCTCGGCCTTGTCCTTCCGGCCCTTCAGGATGAAGAAGAGCACCACGCCCGCCAGCAGCAGGAACAGGAAACAGCCCATGCCCCCTCCCGAGGACGAGGATTCCTCGCGGCGGCGCGCCCGGGGCTGG
>JBGASS010000189.1:0-5548 GCA_044229555.1 Holophagaceae bacterium | reverse complement strand
TTCGGCGAGGCCGAGCACTGGATGCGCGGCCGCATCCAGGACACCCTCCAGGCCGTCACGGCGGCCCTGGACGGCTTCCGCTTCCACGAGGCCGCGGACCTGCTCTACCACCTGGTCTGGGACGACTTCTGCGCCACCTACATCGAGCTGGCGAAGGTGCACCTCACCGCCGGCACGCCGGCCCAGAAGGCCGCCATCCTCCATTTCCTCGACATCCTGCTCCGGGCCCTGCACCCCTTCGTGCCCTTCGTGACCGAGGAGATCCACGAGGCGGTGGTGGCGGAGCGGCTGCCGGCCGGAGAACCGAAGCTCCTGGCCCAGCGGGCCTGGCCTCTGGAGGATCCCATCCTCGCGCGCGGCGGCGGCGACCCCACCCTCATCCCCCGCTTCCAGGAGATCCTCAGCGCCCTCCTGCGCCTCAAGGCCGAGAACGGCGTGGACCCCGCCAAGCGCGTGCCGGCCTTCTGCTCGGTGCTGGAGCTGGCGGAGTTCAGTGAAGCCTTCAAAACCATCGCGCGCCTGGAGAGCATGGACTTCGCCGCCACCGACCTGGCGGCCCCCACTCGCGCCGTGGCCGTCGTCGCCGGCGGCACGGCGGCCCTGGAACTGGCCGGGCTGAAGGATCCCGCCGCCGAGAAGGCCAAGCTGGAGAAGGAGAAGGAGAAGCTCCAAAAGGAGCTCGCCGCCCTGCGGGGCCGCCTCGACAACCCCCGCTACCTGGAGAAGGCCCCCCCCGACGAGGTCGAGAAGGCCACGGCCCTGGCGGCGGAGAAGGCCGCGCGCCTGGAGCAGGTGGGGGCGCTGCTGGGGTAGGAAGCGACTGGAAGTCGTGCCATCGTGTTCCTCCCGAAACCCTCCCCTGGTGACCCGCCCAAGATGCTGAACAAGACCTACTACGCCGGCCAGGACATCGACGCCCCCTGCGGGCGCTGCAAGCAGGAGACCCGGCACCGGGTGATGACGGTGACCAACGGGCTGCCTGAAAAGCTGATTTGCGCCGCCTGCAATTCCATCCACAAATTCCGGTCGGACAAGCCCAAGGCCGAGCCCGCGCCCCGGGCCCCCCGCAGCGCCTCGGCGCCGCGGCCCGCCCCCAGCGCGTCGCGCTTCCACGAGCTCATGAACGCCGAGCGCGCCGGCGCCGTGGCGAAACCCTACAGCGTCCAGGTGAAATGGGAGGAGGGCGCCTGGATGGACCATCCCACCTTCGGCCTGGGGAAGGTCCAGAAACGCGCCGGCCGCAAGGTGGACGTGCTGTTCAAGGACGGCCTCAAGACCCTCATCTCGGCCTAGGATCCGGCATGGCCCAACCCAGAGTCACCGCCGCCGGCGGCATCGCGGCGCTCCGCTACGTCTTCCGGAAAGGCCGGGACGTCGGCTTCTGGCGCCTCTGGCGGCGCATGCATTCCCGGAACGCGTGCAAGACCTGCGCCCTGGGCATGGGCGGCGCGAAGGGCGGCATGCGCAACGAGGCGGGCCACTTCCCCGAAGTCTGCAAGAAGAGCATCCAGGCCCAGGCCGGGGACATGGCTGGCGCCATTCCCGAGGCCTTCTTCCGGAACACGCCCATCGGCAAGCTCGCCTGGCTGAGCCCGCGGGAGGCTGGAGGCCCTGGGCCGCCTGGCCTTCCCGCTGATCGCCGAGCCCGGCGACACCCACTACCGGCGCATCGGCTGGACCGAGGCCCTGGCCCGCTGCGGCGCGGCCTTCCGCGCGTCGAAGCCCGAGGAGGCCTTCGTCTATGCCTCCGGGCGCAGCTCCAACGAGGCGGCCTACCTCCTCCAGCTCATCGCCCGGGCCTACGGCACGCCGAACCTGCACAACTGCTCCTTCTACTGCCACCAGGCCTCGGGGGTGGCGCTGAACCAGGTCTACGGCAGCGGCACGGCGAGCATCGTGCTGGAGGACCTGGAGAAGGCGGACCTCGCCCTGGTCATCGGCGCCAATCCGGCGAGCAACCATCCCCGCCTCATCACCCAGCTGGTGCAGCTGCGCCGGCGGGGGGGCGTGGTCATCGTCATCAACCCCCTCAAGGAGCTGGGCCTGGTGCGCTTCCGCGTGCCCTCCCTGGTGCGGAGCCTGCTCTTCGGTTCCACGATTTCCGACCTCTACCTGCAGCCCCACATCGGCGGGGACATCGCCCTGCTGAAGGCGCTGCTGAAGGGCGTGCTGGAGCGGGGTGGCCTGGACGAAGGATTCGTGCGGGATCACACCACGGGCTTCGAAGGGCTCCGCCACGATCTCGAAGCCTCGCCTTGGGATGAACTCGTGGCGCAGAGTGGCGTCCCCCGCGGACAGATCGACGCGACTGTCGCGGCGCTGCTGAAGGCGAAGCGCGGCATCGCCCTCTGGGCCATGGGCCTCACCCACCACGTCCACGGCGTGGACAATATCCTGGCCCTCTCGAATCTCGCCCTGGCGAAGGGCTGGCTGGGCCGGGAGGGCTGCGGCCTGCTGCCCATCCGCGGCCACAGCAACGTGCAAGGCGTGGGCAGCATGGGCGTCTCGCCGGTGGCCAAGGAGGCCTTCGCGAAGAAGCTCCAGGCTCTCTATGGCATCGCGCCCCTTCCACCCGGCCAGGACACCTTCGCCTCCATGGAGGCCGCCGCCGCGGGCCGCATCCAGGCCTCCCTCCAGCTTGGCGGCAATCTCTTCGGGTCTAACCCCGATAGAACCTGGTCCGAAAAGGCGCTGCGGAGCATTCCCTTCACGGCCATGGTGAGCACCAAGCTCAACGAGAACCACGTCCACGGTCGCGGGCAGACCACGGTGATCCTGCCGGCCCTGGCGAGGGACGAGGAGGCTGAAGGCACGAGCCAGGAGAGCATGTTCAACTACGTTCGCCACAGCGAGGGCGGCAGGCCTTCCCTTCCGGGCGAGATGAAGGGCGAAGTGGAGATCCTTGCGGAACTCGCCGCGCGGATCCTGCCCGAGGGGCGCTTCGACTGGACGCGCCTGCGCAGCCACGCGGCCCTGCGCGAGGAGATCGCGAAGGCCGTGGCGGGCTATGGCGAGATCACCTCCGGCCGGGAGTTCCAGGTCCAGGGCCGCACCTTCCGCGAGCCCGCCTTCCCCACCCCCGATGGCCGCGCCCACTTCGCGGTGACGCCCGTTCCGAACTTTCAGCAGGACGCCGACGAGCTCCGCCTCATGACCCTGCGCAGCGAGGGCCAGTTCAACACGGTGGTCTACGAGGACGAGGACCTCTACCGGGGCGTGGACCGGCGGGACGCCCTGATGATGGCCGCCGAGGACGCCGCCCGGTTGGGTTTCGCGGAAGGCGACACGGTGCGGGTGGAATCGGAAACGGGGGCCATGACCGCCACGGTCTTCCTCGTGGACATCCGCCCTGGCAACGCCGCCATGTACTACCCGGAAGCCAACATCCTCGTGCCGCCCAAGCTGGATCCGCGGTCGAAGACGCCGGCCTTCAAGCACGTGGCGGTGAAGGTGCGGGCGTGGAAATAGCGGAGCCCATGGACGCCCTCTTCGCCGAACCGCCCCCCCTCGCCCTCCGCGAGCTGCGCTTCGCCATCATCGATCTGGAAACCACCGGCGGCAGCCCGAAGGCCTTCTGGGACAAGCAGGAGCGCTTCCATCCCCCCAGCGAGATCACGGACGTCGGCATCGTGAAGATGACGGGGCCGGTCATCGAGGACAGCTTCGAATGCCTGGCGGCGGTGGAGGGCCCCTACCCCGCCAACATCCAGCGACTCACGGGCATCACGCCGGACCTGCTGGCGGGCGCGGATTCCTGGGAGCGCGTGGCCTTGAAGGCCGCGCCCCACCTCGAAGGCCGCGTCTGGGTGGCCCACCACGCCCCCTTCGACGGCAGCTTCCTCAAGGCCTGGCTGCCCCAGGGCCTCTGGCACCGCCACCGCCTGGTCTGCACGCGCCTGCTGGCGAAAGCCCTCATCCCCGAAGCCCAGAGCCGGGCCCTCGTGCGCCTCTGCGCCCTCCTCGGCATCCCCAACCGCCGGCCGCACCGGGCCCTGCCAGATGCGGAAGCCACGGCGGAACTGATGAAGCACCTCCTCGAAAGGGCCGATGCGCAGGGGTTGGATGGCGACGCATTCCTGGGTCTTGGTGAGATCGGCTGGGGGAAGCTGTAGTCCGACCCGGATTTCCCGCACACTGGTGCCATGGATCTCGCCCGCTTCCTCGACCTCGTCCGCGGCCACGGCTGGCAGGGCATGGCCCTGTGGGGGGTGCTCATCGCCCAGGCGCTGCTGTGGGTGCTGCTGGTGCGGCTGCACTTCAGCATCCAGAAGGAGGAGGCGCCGTGGGAGGAGTGCGTGGGGAAGATCCGCAGCGCCTTCCTGCGGAAGGTGAACGGGGAGGACGAGATCTCCGAGCTGAAGGTGCACCGCTACGCGCCGGCGGTGGACAAGCTGGTGGCCCTGCATTTCGCGGAGGCCAAGAGCGACCTCATGACCCGTTTCCTGCTGCTGCGCTGGAAGACCAAGGAATGCCTGCGGCCCTACTGGATCCGCTGGGGCTACCTGCTCATCGGCTTCGGCGTGGTGGTCTGGTTCCTCCACGGGCTCGGCCTCGACCTGGGCATCGAAGGCCTGATGCGCACCCCCAGCGACCCCCGGCTGCTCTGGGTCTGGCTGGGCTACGCCATGGTCATCGCGTGGAAGCTGGTGCGGCTGCAGGGGAACCTGGAGCGCGTGCAGCGCAGCCTCCTGATACCGAGGCGCGACGAATGAACGGGAGCCGCATCCTCCACGCCAGCCTGGCCCTCGGGGCCTTCGCGGGCCTGCTCCGGGCCCAGGCCCCCCTGCTCGAGCCCCTCCTGCGCCAGGCCAGCGCAGAGGCGAAATGGGACGCCGCGACCCCCCTGCGGGTGGACCTGGACGGCGACGGGCAGGAGGACTTCATCGTCCTGGGCCGCACCAAGGACCGCGTCCTGCTGGCGGCCTTCACCAGCCCCCTGGGCATGGCCTCCAAGGCCCAACTCATCACCTTCACCCTGGATCCCAGGCGCCCCACGGGCCTGTGCACCGAACACCCCGTGCTGGAGGCCGAAAGCCTGGACTTCGATCCGGAGAAGACCCCCATCGGCGAGCTGCCGGGCTTCACCCGCAGCAGGGTGGCCAAGGGCGTGAAGGTGGGCGGCGGGGCCTGCCCGCCCTTCCACCTCTACTGGGATGTCCAGGCCCGGGACCTGAAGTACTGGCGGCGCTGACATGGGCGCCGGGGCCGGGCGGGGGCGCCGGGCGCGCCGCTGGGGCCGCTGGTGCGAGCGCCTCAGCGCCTGGCTGATGTGGGCCCGGGGCTGGGACCTGGAAGCCGCCAATCTGAAGATCGGCCGCTTCGAGCTGGACCTCCTGCTCACCCGGGGGGACGAGCTGCGCCTGCTGGAGGTGAAGGCCCGCCGCCCCGGCGCCTGGACCGGGGCCGATACGGCCCTCCACCCCGAGCAGCGGCTGCGCCTGCAGCTGGCCCTGTGCGCCTGGCTGGACCGGGTCCCCTGGCCCGGGCCCATCACCTTCCAGCGGGTGAGCTGGTCCGGCCTGCGGGTCCGCTTCCACCCGCCGGAACG